>JAFTQI010000030.1 GCA_017462825.1 Clostridia bacterium
AAGAATTGAAAGCAAACCCCGATCGTCAGGCAAAGGGTACGATTATCGAAGCTAAGCTTGATAAGGGTAAGGGCCCCGTTGCAAGCATTATCGTACAAACGGGTACCCTCAACACGGGCGACAATATCCTTTCGGGTACGACGATGGGCCGCGTCCGCGCAATGTTCGACGACAAGGGTAGAACCGTCAAGAGCGCAGGGCCTTCGATGGCGGTTTCTATTCTCGGTTTTGAAGAAGTACCCAACGCAGGCGACAGTATTATGGCAGTCGACCAAGCGCTTATGAAGCAGGTACAGGAAGAAAGAAAGAACCGCGAACGCGAAAGCATGATTAAAGAACAAAGCCGCGTTTCGCTCGACGATATCTTCGCGCAAGTAGAGGAAGGCAAGCTTAAAAACCTGAACTTGATTGTCAAAGGGGACGTACAGGGTAGCGTTGAAGCGGTGAAGCAGTCCCTTGAAAAGCTTTCCAATGAAGAAGTGCGCGTGAAAGTTATTCACTCGGCTGCGGGTGCGGTCAACGAAAGCGACGTTATGCTCGCGGAGAGCGCGAATGCGATTATAATCGGGTTTAATGTGCGCCCTGATACGAAAGCGAAGAAGCTTGCCGAAACGTCCAAGGTCGACGTTAGAAGCTACCGTATTATCTACGAACTTCTCGACGATATGGAAGCGGCGCTTAAAGGTATGCTTGCGCCCAAGCTTCGTGAAATTCTTACGGGTAAATGCGAAGTCCGTCAAACGTTCAATATCACGGGCGTTGGTACGATTGCAGGTTGCTACGTTATCGACGGTAAGATTGTTCGCGGCGGTAAGCTGAGAATTTACCGTGAAGATATTATGATTTGCGAAGGCGGTGTCAAGCAGCTTAAGAGATTCAAGGACGACGTGAAAGAAGTCAACTACGGCTACGAATGCGGCTGTGCAATCGACGGCTTTAATGAAATCCGCGTAGGCGATATTATCGAATGCTATATCACCGAGGAGATCAAAGCATAATGAAAGTATCGAGAACGTCAAGACTCAACGGCGAATACCAAAAGGAAATCAGCGAAATTATCCGCTTGCAAAAGGACAAAATGCCCGGCATTAAAGGGCTTGTGTCCGTGACGGAAGTGGACGTTGCGCCCGATTTGAAAACGGCAATCGTCTACGTAAGCATTTACGGCGCGAGCGATGCGGAAAGCAAGCACACGTTTGAAGTTTTGCAAGAACACGCTGGCTTTATCCGTCATCAGCTTTCGCAAGTAATGCGTATGCGCACCGTGCCTGCACTTACTTTTCGCACGGACGGAAGTATGGTTTACGGCGCGAAAATGGACGAATTGTTCAAAAAAATCACCTATACGACGTCTGCGGACGAAACGAACGGTGACAGCGATTAAACGAAAAAACGCGTAATTATTACGCGTTTTTCCTTATAAGGATAAAATTATGAACGGAACAATGCAACAAATCGCGGAACGAATCAAACGCGCCAAAAGCGTTTTGATTATGACGCACATGCGCCCCGACGGCGACGCTTTGGGGAGTGCGCTTGCGCTTTTTTCCGCGCTTAAAAAATTGAATATACGGGGGCAGGTATGCGTTGAATCGGATATTCCGTCTAATTTGCGCTTTATTCAAGGCGTGGAAATCGTCGCAAAAAAACCTGTGGAAAGCTATGACTTACTCGTGACGGTGGATTGCAGCGACGAGCAACGTTTAGGACTTTTGCTCTCGGAGTTTAGCAAGGCAAAACGGGAAAGAATCGACACGGTGAATATCGATCATCATATTTCTAATACTCGATTTGCAAAATACAATTTCGTGCAAGAATGCGCGGCGAATTGTATGCATATTGCTACGCTCATCGAATACCTGGGTGTGCCGTTTGATAAAACGATTGCCGAATATCTCTTGATCGGGCTTTTGACCGATTCGGGGAATTTTTCGCACGACGACGTGACGGAAGAATGTATGCTCTTGGCGGCAAAGCTTATCAAGGCAGGCGCGGATATGCGCTATTACCATTACGAGCTTTTCAAAAAACAACCGAAAGCGCGCGCGAAGCTGTACGCAAAGACGATGAGTGGCATTCGTTATTATCACGAAGATCGGTTTGCCGTTATCACCATTACGCAAAAGGCGATGGAAGAATGCGGGGCAGACCAAGGCATGACGGAAGGTTTTGTCGATTTTCCGCTCAACGTAGAAACGGTGGAAATTGCCGCGTCCCTTTTGGAGATTCGGAAAGGGCAATATAAAATTTCTCTGCGCTCGAAGGAATATGCGGACGTGAATAAGCTCGCGGCGACCTTTGGCGGTGGTGGACATATCCGTGCGGCAGGCTGTATGCTTTTCGGCAATATCGAAGAAGTGCTCGACAAGCTTTCGTACGTGGCAGGGCAGTATTTGGAAGATTAAACAATAAACGCGGATGAAAGATAGAGTTTCGTTCGCGTTTTTCTTTGCAAAAAATTGAAAATTTTCTTTGTGAAAATTTTCGTTTTGGGATTGCTTTTTATAGAAGTTAGGTGTATAATAGAAGGGAAAAGAAAATTTTATTTCCATTTAGGAAATAAAATCAAAATACGTAGAATAAGTTTATTTTTTCGGGGGCAATCGATATGGCTCAAAAAGTGAAAAAATTAGAAGAAATACTTTCCTTAAAAGGGGAAGTGGTGAAGGTGGTTTCGTATGCCGATTATTTCGCGCGCAGACCGCTTTTTTCGTCTTTGCAGGTTAAAAATGCAGGGGAAGAAGGGGTGAGCGGACTTACCCTTTCCGTCAGCGCGACGGGGGATATGCTGATTCCTTGCGAAAAGTCGCTTGAAGAAATTCCTTACGAAAGCGTAGTGGAAATCGAGCTGGACAATCTTCTTTCGCCACTCTATTTTTCGAGTATAGAAGAAGTACGCGAAGAAAAGATTTGCGTTGCGTTGCAAAAGGATAAAAAACAAATCGCGGCGATGGAATTTGCCGTGACGACCGTGCCTTTTGATTTTTGGCAGGGGGTAAACGGGGATTTAGAGCTGCTTGCGTCCTTTGTTCGTCCCAAGCTTGCCGATTGCGCGCGCGTTGCGACGGAAATTTCCGCACAACTGAAAAAATGGAATCTTTCCACGGAGCTTGGCGGCTACGTCGGCAACGATAAAAACGCCGTCCGCAATATTATTGCGGCGCTTTTTGCCGTTTTGCGCCGTTATTCTATCGCGAGAAAGGATTGCGATATTTCCAAGCCCGTCGAGGCAGGCAATGGTACGAAGATTCTCTCTTCGCGTGCGGCGAGCCCCATAGAGCTTGCGCTGTTTGCGAGCGCGTGCTTGGAAAATCTCGGCTTGCACCCGATTTTGGTGTTCGGGGAAAAGGAAATCACGTGTGGCGTGTGGCTCTACGAAGGCTGTTTTATGGACACGGCGTCCGACGATATGGGTAGATTAGAAGCGTACGTTTCGGACGGTATCAATAATATTAGCTGTTTTGACGTGGAGGATTTGTACTCGGATAAAAACGCCGCGTATTCCACGTCCGAAAACCATTTCAAGCAAAAGCTTAGAGCTGGATATTACGAAGAATGCGTGGACGTGCGCCGTTGTAGAATTTCGCAAATCCTGCCCTTGCCTTTGCGCGCGCGTGGAGTGAAAGGGTACGAGGTCCTTTCCGAAGAAGATACGGCGTTTGACGCCGCGCCCAAGGAACTTCGCGCGACAGGGAGTTTTTCCTTGGAAGAAGAACAGACGAAAGAAAAACAATGGGAGCGCAGACTGCTTGATTTGTCGATGAAGAACACGCTCTTGAATTTCCAACCGACCAAGACGGTTTTGCATATTATCGGCTCGTCGGCGGACGGGGTGATGGACGCATTGACGGAGCAAGGGGAAATGAATCTTGCGCCGATAGTCGACGCGGCGAAATCGGTTGTAAAGAAGAAAGTGTATTACGGTGCGGCGGCGGAAATCAAGCGCATGCGCGAGCTAATCCGCATGGAAAATCGTTCGGGGGTTTTGCGTACGTACGCCGATGAAACGACTTTGAGTGAGACGGCGGCACGCTTAATTCGCAAGAACAAAGAAGCGGATGAGGAATCGGGTACAAAGATTTTGTATCTCGCGCTTGGGTTCTTGAAATGGAACTCCCGTGAGGACGGCGCGGAGCATTTTGCGCCGCTTGTTTTGCAACCCGTTCAAATTAAAAAGAGTAAGGGCGGCGTGGGGTATTCGCTTGTTTTGAGCGATGACGAACCTTCCGTCAATACGACGTTGCTGGAATTTTTGAAGCAGGAATTTAATATTGATATGCGTGGTATGGTGGGCGCGATCCAAGGCTTGAAGCTTTCGGAAATTTTTGCGATGATCCGCCGTGAAACGGTGAATATGCGCGGCTCGGAAATTTACGACGACGCGTATCTTGCCGCATTTTCGTTTGCGCGTTATCAGATGTGGAACGATTTGCGTCAAAATATCGGCGAGTTTTCCAAGAACCCGATTATCGACGCACTTTTGAATAACACGTTGCTGATTAGCGGCGGCGTGGACGTACCCGAAAAAGAAGACGGCGCCAGCCCCGAAGTGACGCTCACGCCCTTGATCGCCGACGCTTCGCAATGGGAAGCAATCGCGCTTTCGCAGACGGGCAAGAGTTTTGTTTTGCACGGCCCGCCCGGTACGGGGAAATCGCAAACGATTACGAATATGATTGCGAACGCGTTGAACGATGGGAAACGCGTGCTTTTCGTCGCGGAAAAACAAGCGGCGCTCTCCGTTGTAAAAAAGCGTTTGGACGGGCTTGGGTTGGGCGATTTTTGCTTGGAACTACACTCGAATAAGACGAGCAAGGCGGAGGTTTTACAAAAGTTGACCTCGACTCTTGCGCTCCGCACGGAAACGGAAAGCGTGGCAATTTCCGAAAAGTCGAACGCGATTGTAAAATTGAGAAAAGATTTAGCGGAATGCAGCGTTGCGCTTCATAAAAAACGCCGTTTGGGCGTGTCCGTTTACGACGCGCTGTTGACTTGCTTGAAAAATAAAAACGCGCCCGAGATTATGAATATCGAGAGCAGTTTTTACGACGGTTTGACGCGTGAAAAAATTCAAAATTACGAGCAAATGATGTTGCAGGCGGCGGCTGCAGCAAAGGAATGCGGCGGCGTGCATAATTCGCCGTTTGCGAACGTCAATTTGACCGAATATGATAAGCAAACGCGCGATTCGCTCTATTGCGCCGCGGAAGTTATGATCGCGGAAATCAAGCATTTGAAGAACTATATCGCGCTGTTTTTGGAACTGTATAAGCAAAACGTCAGCACGCTTACGCGAAGAAAGCTCGAAGCACTCGGTGAGATTGCGAAGATTTTGGAAAGCGGTAATTTGAATCGCTATTTCAAGAACGACGAGCAGGAGTTTTTCGTGTTCTATAACGCGAATCGGCGTTTAGATTCGTGTATGGAAAGATACGAGCAAAAGTTTAAAAAGCTCGTGGATATTTCCAAGGAATATACAGCGCTTGGAAAGTGGTTGGAAGCGGGCTACACGCAGTACGCCACCAACAAAGACGTGAGCGCAGTCGTGAAGAAATTGAACAAGGTTGCAATCACGCCCTTGGCGCAAGACGAACTTTTGACACAGCTTCAAACTGTCTATGAAATCTACGAAGCAAGAGAGCGTATCCGCGCGAATACCAAGCTTTCCGAATATTTTACGTTCGCTTTCGGCCGTATCGATTACGGTGAACCGCGCGCGAACTTTATGAGAGAACTGTATGCGCTGCATGACGCTTGCGCGTCCGTGTTCTTGGACTATAATCCCGACAGCTTTAACAGTACCTGTATCAATGCGTCGAACGGTTTTGCCGCGCCTGTTCTGAATGGGCTTGTACGCTCGCTCGAAAGCTATCAGGCGGCGGAGACAAGTTTCAATGAAATCACGCGCGCAAATAAGAACCGTATGCCCGAAGAAGAAGTTTTGGACGTGTATTCGGCGAGAGCGGGGGCGTTGATTGAAAATATCGATATGCTCGCCAGTTGGTGTATGTATAAAAAGACCGCGCAGGCTTTGGACGAAGCGGGCTTGACTTTCATCACCGACGCGCTCGAAAACGGTTCGGTCACAAGCGAAAACATTGTTGATAGTTTCGAAAAGAATATTTATAAAAACTTCCTGCAAACGAATATTCCGCTTGATCCCGTGCTTGCGCGCTTCTCGGCGGCGGTCTTTGAAGAAAAGACGGAAAATTTGCGGCTTTTGAGCGAAGAATTCGCGCAGCTTACGAAAGAAAGTATTAAAAATAAGCTCCTTTCCCGTTTGCCGACGGAGTTTACCGAAGGCGCGTTGAGTCTGGAAACGGCGCTTTTTGGGCGGTACGCGAAATCGAATTTGCGCGGTATGGGACTTCGCAAGCTCTTTGACGAGTGTCCGTCTTTGATAGGCGTACTCGCGCCGTGTATGCTCATGAGTCCGATTACCGTTTCGCAGTATTTGAAAGCGGAAAACGGTTTGTTTGACTTGGTTATCTTCGACGAAGCCTCGCAAATTCCGACGGCGGAAGCGATTTGCTCGATTGCGAGGGGGAAAGCGGCGGTGATTGTCGGCGACCCGAAACAGCTCCCGCCCACCTCTTTCTTCAATGCCCATTACGTGGATGAGGAGAATTTGGAAAACGAGGATATGGAAAGCGTTTTAGACGACTGCCTTGCCATTAATATGCCGCAAAGACATCTTACGTGGCACTATCGCAGTAAGCACGAAAGCCTTATCGCTTTTTCTAATGCGACCTACTACGACAACCGCCTTTGTACTTTCCCGTCCCCCGACGCACTGGCAAGCAAAGTCCGCTTGCAGCTTGTGGAAGGCACGTATGATCGAGGCATGACTAAGCGCAATAAAGTGGAAGGCGATGCGGTTGTGGAAGAAGTTTTGCGCCGTTTGAGCGATCCTGCGCTCCGTAAATCGAGTATGGGCATTGTGACTTTTTCCAACGTGCAAAAGGAATATATTGAGCGCAAGCTCGCGACAGAAATCATTCGTCGCAAACTAGATGAAGTCGCGTACGAGCGTGAAGAACCTTTGTTTGTGAAGAATTTGGAAAACGTGCAAGGGGACGAGCGAGACGTGATTTTGTTCTCCGTTTGCTACGGACCTGATTCTACGGGCAGGATTTCGCTTAATTTTGGGCCTTTGAACCAAGTGGGCGGTTGGCGCAGACTCAACGTTGCGGTATCGCGCGCGAGAGAAGAAATGGTGGTGTTCTCGTCTATGACGGGCGCGATGATTGACCTTTCTAAGACAAAATCGAAAGGGGTTGCAGGATTGAAGGCCTTCTTGGACTTCGCGGAAAAAGGGCGCACGAACTTAGCCATTTCATCGGGTAGCATTGTTACGAAACGGGCGGGTATCGGGAAATATATTGCCGAGGAACTCTCCTCTTACGGCTACGAATGCAGGTATGACGTCGGCGTTTCGGGCTTCAAAATCGACGTTGCGGTCGTGGACCCGAAAGATAGAAAGCGGTTTGTTTTGGCAATTATGTGCGATACACCTGCACCGTACTCGGTCAAGGATAGAAACGTCTTGCAAATTCAAACTCTTAAGCGAAATAATTGGAACGTTATTCGAGTGTTTGCGGTCAACTATTATAACAATCCTAAGCGCGAAATTAAGCGCATTAAGGATTTGCTTGACAAGCTGACGGGCGCGGACAAAAAAGGCGGCGCGGAATTAAACCGCGCGAAAAAACCGTACAAAAAAGCCGTTTTGACCGACCGCGTAGAAAATGCGACCTACGTTACTTCGGGTGAAAACGACAAGGAATTAATGACGCGTTTGAAGGCGATTGTGGCGGCGGAAGAACCGATTTCGTATCCGTTCTTGATTAAACGCTGTCTTTCGAGTGTGGGGATTACAAAATACGGTTCGAAAGTGGAGGCGCGTATGCAAGCGCTTATCGGACTTTGCGCGTTTAAGTACGAACGGATTTTGGGCGTTGAATATTACCGAAAGACAGATAAAAATATCGGTTTTGATAAATACCGCGTAGAAGCAAGCGACCCGATTCGTAAAACGGAAACGGAGTTCACGCCTTATGAGGTGATTGCAGTAGTGAAAGCCGCGCTTGAGGATAAAGTTGCGCTGTATATGGAAGAAGTGCAAACCCTCGTAGCGTCTCTTTTCAAGGTCGCGCGTCCAAATGATAAATTCTTGGCGTTCATCAACGATTGCGTGGCGCTCGGCGAGGAGAAAGGTTTTTTTGTTCGTTCGGTATCCGACCGCATTTCCTTGGCATAAAAATCAATTTGAAGTACCCGTGTACGGGTTGAAAAAATGCAGACTAAGCAAAGTATAGTATGCATTTTTCATAAAAAATAGTGCGAATATTGAATCAATTTCCTATTTTTAACGAGAATGTAGGACAATAGTATCAATAGTACACCAAGGAGTGTTGATATGTTGTCGTCTATATTTCCGCAACGCTTAAAAGATTTAATGCAATTTGAAGGAAAAACGGAATATGCGCTTACGAAAAATACGGGGCTATCCTTTCATTCGGTCAGCGATTGGGTAAAGGGCTTGCATTATCCCGACGCAAAGGCGCTTTTGATTCTTGCGGATTATTTTAAAATTAGCGTGGATTATCTTTTGGGGTTGGATGACGTGTTTGTATGCGTAGAGAAGAATAGTCCGACGATAGAAAAAGCCCAAAAGTCTTTGATAGGACGTTTGCGTGCATATAAGGAAAGAAAAGGGATTTCTCATTGGCGGTTGGCAAAATATTTGAAAGTTGGACAATCGACGGAAAAAAGATGGTTTGAGCAAGGTGCGATGCCTGAAACGGCGATTTTAATTAGAATTTCACAGTTATTGGAAGAATCTTTAGACGATTTGTTAGGACGAAAATAGTAGGTTATGTACGAAACGCAAGGACAGGAAAGAAAAACGGAAGATAAACTTTTTAATTTTCGTCCTGCTTGTTTTGCTGCGGCGTTTCTTTGCTTGGGTATAACGCTTTCCTATCACGTAAAATTGAACGGTGTTTCCGCTTGGTGGTCGCTTTTGCTACTGCCGATTTTGGGAATGCCGTTTTTCTTTTGCTCGGCACAAAAGCGAAAACGCTTGATTATCTCCGTCTTGCTTTTGTTCTTTTCCTTTTTTATCGGGTATTTTTCTTTCTCGAAAACGCTCGGCGATTTTGAAGATTGTACCCGCTACAATGGGGGACATACCGTTGTGGGGAAGGTGGTGGATATACGGGAGTACGATACAAGCATAGCGGTGACTTTGGACAAACTGTATATCGACGGAAAAGGGGAAAACGGACGGCTCAAGGCGTACCTGTCCCCGTCTTTTTGCGAAAATATAGAGTTGGCGGACGAACTGTTGCTGTTCGGTAAGCTGGAAACGGACGTTGCGTATAAAAACGATTACGGTTTTCGCGCGAATGATATAGGGGATAATCTCCGTTTTCGTTTGTCTAGCGCGGAATATTGTGAAGTGACGGACGAATATAACGATATTTTCTTGAAAATCCGTCAACGCATTACGAATGTCGTTTATGCGGGAATGGATAGTGAACCTGCCGCGGTGACGGTTGCCGTTTTGACGGGGAATACTTACGGCATAGAAGAAGCCGCGCTTGAAAATATGCGCGCGGGCGGTATCGCGCACGTTTTTGCTGTTTCGGGACTGCACGTGGGCGCGTTGTACGCCTTTTGTCTATTGCTGTATAAGAAAACTTCGTTAAAGAAACTCGCCAACCCCGTGCGTTTTCTTTTGTTGTGTACAATTCTTTTATTTTACGGCGGGATATGCGGATTTTCACCGTCGATAATCCGCGCGACCGTTTTGTGCTTGGTCGCTTACGGCGCAAAAATCATCGGGATAAAGACTGACCTTTTGGACGTGCTTGGACTAGGCGCGTTTATAGTGCTTTGTGTTACGCCTACCGCGCTTTTTGAGGTAGGGTTTCAGCTCTCGTTTGCGGCGTGCTTTGGGATTGCAATATTATCAAAACGGATAGGGCAGGTATTTGATGAAATTTGCAAAGGCGTGGGGAAAGTATTCAAAAAAGAATGGGCGCAGCCCCATTATTTACCGAACGGAGACACCCTGCCGCCGAGTTTGTTGGAGCTTTTCCGTCGCAAGGTGCGTTCCCTTTTGTCGGTGAGTATTGCGGCGCAAATTACTACCGCACCGATTCTAATTTCGTCGTTTGGCTATTTGTCGGGCTGGTCGCTCGTTTTGAATTTTTTCTTTGTGCCCTTTATCAGCGGAGTATTCTCGGTATTATTGGCGCTTGTTTTCCTTGCTGCGGCGTTGCCTATTTCCTTTGCGCCGATTTTGTTGTACGCGCCGAACGCCGTTTGGTCGGTTGTGCTGCTTTTGTTTGAACTGGTGGATTTTTCGGCGTTTACGGTGACGGGGATTCGGTTGATTGGTGCAACAAAAGTGCTTTACTATAGCGGACTTACGCTTGGGACGGATAAATTGAACATACCTTTGGCATGGCGAAAGGGGATTTCGGCGGTGTTTTTCTTTGCGTTTTTTGTCTGCGTGTGCGCGTTGAGCTTTTAAATTGGGGCTGAAAGAAGAAACTTCTTTCAAGCCCTTGATTTTTTAGGGGGAATGTGGTATAATAAAAACACGAAATATGCAAAGGGAGTGGGCGCTACATGAAATACGTCGATTTCAAAAAATTTACCGATGAAAACGGCGCGCAGCCTATCTACCTTTTTGAAGGAGAGGAAAGCTATTTTCGCGACAAGGGCGAGGCACTTTTGAAAGCTCGTTTTTTGCAAGAGCCGACTCTCGATTATTCTGCGTTTGACGGCGGGAGTTTGAAAGGGGATAAGATACGGGATTTGATTTCCGCGGCGAATAGTTTTCCGTTTATCAGCGAAAAACGCGTGGTGAAAGTGAGTGAGTTTTATCCAACGGAAAAGGACTATGAAACCTACCTTAAAGAGTTTTTCGACGATCCGTCTCCGGACAGTATTTTGATGATTTTTAATTCGCAAAAGGCGAAAACGGGCAGCGCTGCGCTTGCGAAAAAACCGAACGTGACGTATGTGGACTGTTCCCGCTCGGACGAAGAAACGGTCAAGCGTTGGATTTATTTGACTTGCAAAAAGGCGGGCGTGTACGCGGACGGGATTACCTGTGGTAAGATTGCGAATTACTGTTTGCTCGATATGTCGAGAATTGCGACGGAAACGGAAAAGCTGATCGGCTATTGCGTGGCGGCGGAGAAAGACCGCATTACGGACGAAACGGTGGAGGCGCTTGTGTACGCCGATTCCGAGTATAAGATTTACGAGCTTGCAAACGCGCTTTCGAGAAAGAACTATTCCGAGTATATGAAAATCGTGAAAGAGCTTTCCGTGCGCGGCTTTAACGAAACGGCTTTTTTATCGGCGCTCGCGGCATACTTTAAAAATCTTTACGAGGCGGCGACGTGTAGAGGGAGCGATAAGGAAGTGGCGCTGACGCTTGGCGTAAAAGAATATGCGGTGAGAAAGAACCGCGAACAAGCCTCGAAATTTAGCAAAGACGACTTGTTCCGTTGCTATGAAACGACCTATACGGCGATTAGCGGTATCAAATGCGGAGAGCTAACCCCTCCGTCGGCGCTCAAAATGGTTACGGCACGGCTCTTTTTTGAGAAAAAGTAAAAAAACGCCTAAAAACACTTTCTTTTTTACGGTTTATTTTATATAATAAAATAGTACGAAACCTTTTCCGCTTTTTTGCGGACAAAGAACGGAGGATATTATGGGACGACTTCTGGCGGCGTCGATCGATTTTAAGGCGCTTAAAGATAATGCGGTGGCATTCTTTAAGGATTTTGGGGCAATCTACGCGGTGGAGATTTGCTTGTTTTTCTTAATGATTTTTTTCGTGTCGAAAGTGCTTCGCGATAACGACGCGACAAAGCTGATGGTGCTCTATTGGGTGTTCATTTTAGCTGGCGGCGCTATGCACTTGTTCGATTCGCAAATTATGACGCAGCAGTTTTTCCTTTTCTACGTAATTTTGCTTTCGGGCATTATGCTGATTTTGTTCAGCGTGGAAGTTAAAAAATATTTTTGGGACGTGCAACCGACCAAAAAAGGCACGCCGTCCGAAAAAACGTTCGGGGGCGTGGAAACCCGTTCGCAGGCGGATACCGAGCGCTGTATTGAAAAAATTGTAAAAGCGTTGCAAAATATGTCGAAAAATAACGTCGGTGCGTTGATTGTGCTTTCCAAAGGCGGTTTGCCTAAACAAGTATTGCAAAGTGGCGTTATGATCGAAGCGGAGATTTCCACGGAGCTTATCGAGGGGGTGTTTTTTCCGAAAGCGCCTTTGCATGACGGGGCAATGATTATTCTTGGACATAAGATTCAAGCGGCGGGTTGTTTCTTGCCGTTGACGCAAAAGACGAGTTATCCTAAGGAATACGGTACGCGTCATCGCGCGGCGATCGGGATTACGGAAGTTGCGAACGTGATTTCCCTTGTCGTTTCCGAAGAAACGGGGATTATTTCGATTGTGGATAAGGGCAGCGTGACGCGGTATGCCGATCACGATATGTTGATGATGGCATTGAAAGATTATTATTGGCAGGAAATGCCTTTAACAGATAAAAAACGCAGCGGAGGTATCAGATGAAATTCGGTCGGTTTTTAAAAAACGTATTCGTATCCAAATTTTGGATCAAAGCAATTTCGCTTTTGCTTGCGGTGTTTGTTGTGTTAGTCATGAACGTTTAAAAGTTAATCAAGAGAGAATAGAAAATTAGAGAAAAATTTCTTGGGAGTTTTTATGGGATTAAAAGTATGTAAATTCGGCGGTACGTCGATGGCAAGTGCGCAGACGATTACGGCTGTGGCAAATATCATTAACGCGGATGATGAAAGACGCTACGTCGTCGTTTCCGCGCCGGGTAAGAGATTTAGCGGGGATATTAAAGTCACCGATTTGCTTTACCAATGCGCGGACGAGGTGGAAGCGGGGAGCATTGCCGCATTCAAGGAAACCTTTCAAAAGATCCGCAACCGTTTTACGAGTATTGAAACGGAAATCGGCAGGGAATTGAACATCAAGGCTGGACTTGACGAAGCGGAAAACGCGATTTTAGACGGCGCGGGCAGGGATTACTGTGCTTCGCGCGGCGAGTTCTTGGCTGCAAAGATTATGGCGGCGGTTTTGGACGTGCCTTTTGTGGACGCGACGGAGTTTGTACGCTTTGCGCCCGACGGTTCGTTGGACGAAAAGACGTTCGAGATTGCGGCGGAAGTATTAAAGGAATATCCGCGTGCCGTGATTCCTGGGTTCTACGGCTTAGGCGTAGACGGAAAGGTCAAGACTTTCTCGCGCGGTGGCGGCGATATTTCCGGCTCGATCGTTGCGCGCTCGGTGATGGCGTCGCTTTATGAAAATTGGACGGACGTAAGCGGTTTCTATGCGTGCGATCCCCGTATCGTTAATTCGCCGAAATGGATTCCCGAACTCACCTATCAAGAGCTTCGCGAGCTTTCGTATATGGGGGCGAACGTTTTACATAGCGAGTCCATATTCCCTGTTCGAAGCGCAGGGATTCCTATCCGTATTTGCAACACCTTTAGTCCCAAAGACAAGGGTACTTATATCGTAAAAAATTCCACACGTGATATGCGCGACTACGTCGTTACGGGCGTAGCCGGTAAGAAAGGCTTTACGTCCATTACGTTGGAAAAATCGCTTATGAACTCTGAAGTCGGCTTCGTTGAAAAAGTACTTTCCGTAATTGGCAGAAGAAAGATTTCTTTTGAGCATTTACCTTCGGGGATCGATACCATGTCCTTGGTTATCGACAACGAATACTTGAAAGATAACGCTTTGGCGGACTTGATGGCGGAGATGAAAGAGGTCGCGCAACCGGATAAAATCTATGCGCACGAAGATATTGCGCTCGTTGCGACGGTAGGGCACGGTATGGCGAAAAACGTCGGTACTTCAGCACGTCTTTTTAAAGCGCTTTCGCAAGCGGGAATTAACGTTAATATGATCGATCAAGGCTCTAGTGAATTGAACATCATCGTGGGTGTTGAGAATAAGGATTGCGCTGATTGTATTCGTGCAATTTACGAAGAATTCTTGGGCAGAGACGAGGATGAAGTGTTTTAAGGTTAATTTACAAAGCGAATATTCCTTTTTAAAGGGCGGGGATTTAGAATGCCTTTTGATGGATTTTCCTTGGGACGGTGAAAATACCATCGGTTGGAAAAGACCGGCATTGATCGTTGTTCCCGGCGGCGGCTATGGATCGTGTAGCCGTCGTGAGGGCGCGCCGATTGCAAGTGCGTTTTTTGCGCGTGGTTTTCAAACCTTTATTTTGCGCTATATTACGGACGGGGATAAAGCGCGTTACCCCGAGCAGCTCATTGAGCTTGCGGCGGCGGTCGATTATGTAAAAAAGCACGCGCAAGAGTTTGACGTAAACGAACAAGAAGTGTTTGTGGTCGGGTTCTCGGCGGGTGGTCATTTAACGGCGAATTTGGCTGTAGAATACGCAAATGTAGAGACCTTATCAGGTATTGCGCTTGATTGTAAACCTACGGCGGTTGGGCTTTCCTATCCCGTTATTTCTAATAATTACGGGCATCAAGGGTCATATCAAAACCTTTTAAGAGGGTATTCGGACGAAGAAAAGCAAGAGCTTTTGAAGAAGTTAAACCTTGATCAATTGGTGACGGAAACTACGCCGCCTGCGTTTATTTGGACGACGGCGACGGATAAGGTAGTGCCTGCGGACAATTCGATTCGTTTTGCGCTTGCGTTGGACCGTTGCGGCGTACAGTACGAATTACACGTTTATCCCAAAGGTCAGCATGGGCTTTCCACAGCGAGTTTGGAAATTAACAATCCACAGCCTGAAATGGAAAAAGCGGGCGCTTGGCTCGATGCTTGCGCAGCGTTCTTTAGAATGTATACCGAAGAAAAATATTAATTTTACGAAAGAAAAAAGGACGGAAAATATTCCGTCCTTTGTCATTCATTGCGTACACGGTCTGGGGATTTAGGTCTTGCACGGATATATTCGCTCCCGTTTTTTAAGGGGCACGCGTTCGCTTTTGCCATGGCGGAAACGCTGACGGCTTGGTAGCCTTTATCTTTTAAAGCAGGCAGCAGGCGTTTTAATGCCTCGACGGTATTTGGGTATCCGTCGTGCATAAGCACAATACAGCCGTTATAGCAGTTTTGTAGGATTTCATTATAGATTTGTTCTTCGCTAGTATTTGTCCAATCGAGCGTGTCGATCGTCCAATTAATGATGGGGGTAGATACGGTTTCTTGAATAAAGGCGTTGCATTTCCCAAACGGCGCACGCAAAAGATGTAAAGACTTTTGGTCAATGGCTTGAAGCAGGCGGTCGGTTCGTTCGATTTCCGATAGAAGTGTTTCTTTGTCAAGCTTGGTAAGATCGTAGTGTGAATAGGTGTGATTGCCAAGCTCGAAGCCCATTGCGTCGGCAGCTTCAAGGCTGTGACGTGATGAGGGCGTTATATATTGTCCGTTGCAAAACACGGTGGCGGTCGCTTTCCAATCGGGGTTTTGTTCGTTGTAATCGGCAAAGACGGCGAGAATATTTTCGAGTGTGTTTTTCGGCGCGTCGTCAAAAGTGAGCGCAATGAGCTTTCGCCTCGGCTGTATATAGGAAATATCTACGTCTGAGTAGTCCCAAATTTCTTGCATATCTTTTATCTCAGGGATAGGGAGTGTAGGAATAAATGAAGAAAAATCGGAAGTTTCCGTTGCGGAGCTTATTTCCGATTCGGTGGGGGCAGGTACGCGTTGGCAGCCGAGAATCGGGAGAGTAAAGCATAGAAAAGACAAAAGAAAGAGAAGTTGTTTTTGCATAACGAAAGTATGTTAATTTTTGGCGGTTTTATACGAGGTTTTGAAGGGAAGTAGGGGGTGGATGAGGAAAATTGTCAAAAGACTTGACTTTACGGGTTTTGTGTGTTATAATTATTTTGTTATACGAATGAGGAAAGTGAGCGAGTTGCCACGGGTTTTGGCGAGAAAAACGGAAATTGCATACGAATAAAGATCCGTCAAAAGATAAGGTAAGGGACAGTATAATGCAAGTCATGAAAGAAGAAAATCAGATTAAACAGGTATGTGAGCGGTTTGGATTGAAAGGCGAGTATCGCTATTATAAGGTCATAAATAGCGGGCATATCAATACTACGTATTGCGTTTACTATTTTCGCGATGGAGAAGTCAAGGATTATATCCTGCAAAAGGTGAATACATACGTATTTAAGAACCCGATTGAAGTCATGGAAAACATTTCTTCGGTTACTGAATTTATTCGGGCAAAAATCAAACAAAAACAAGCAACGGCAAAAAGAAACGTCTTGCATTATTCTAAAACGCAAGACGGGAAATATTATCTCTTTACCGAAGATGGGAATTTTTGGCGGTGCTGTAGATACATTGATGATTCCGTTTGTTTCGAGCATACGGACAATTTGAAGGTCATTGAAGAATCGGGGGTCGCATTCGGGGAGTTCCAGCTCTATTTGGTGGATTATCCCGTAGAAAAGCTTTCGATTGCTATTCCGCATTTTCATAATACGGTTATGCGTTATGACACGTTCCGTCAGTCGATAGAAAAGGACGCGGAAGGGCGCGTGGCAAAGGCACAAGATGTCATTGACGAATATCTTGCGCTTGAAGATATCGCAACGAAGCTTTATAAATTACAACGTCAGGGCGTATTGCCCTTGCGTGTTACTCATAACGATACGAAGACGAGTAATATTTTGTTTGACGCGCGGACGTTGGAGCATCTCTCCGTGATTGATTTAGACACGGTTATGCCCGGACTGGTAGCCTGTGATTTTGGCGACGCGATCCGTGTGGCGGCATCCACCTGCGACGAGGACGAGAATGATCTCGAAAAAGTTGCGATTGATATGGAAAAATATGAAGCGTTTACGCGCGGATTTGTCGGCTGCGTAAAGGATTTTCTGAAAGAAGACGAAAAGAGAACGTTGGCGCTTGGCGCGGTTGCGATGACGGTTGAGTGTGGTATGCGGTTTTTAACCGACTACTTGGACGGCGATAAGTATTTTAGAATCCGTTATTATTATCAAAATCTTGCTAGGGCGAAATGTCAATTAACGCTTGCAAAGGATATGATTCAGCATTTGGACGAAATGCAGGAGATTGTAGATAAATATTGCTAATTTTATAAGACGAAAGAAGCGGTGGAACTTGTGTGTTCCACCGCTTTAATTTTTATTGATTTTGAATAACGCCATAATAAGGAGTCCAAAATTTCCGCCGATAAAAAATCCGATTCCAAGCCCCAGCCAAAACATTGTTACGCCTCCTTTTTTAAATTATAGCCCGCCTTGTAAGATATTATACGCATACGCACTTTTTATTTGTGAAAAGGATATAATAAGATAGAAAGAATAAGGAGTAAGAAAGTATGCGGGTGTGTTTTGTGAGCCGTGGGGATTTACAAGCGTTCAAGGCGCGAGAAGAAACGGTAGGGGCGGAGCTTACGTTATTCGGCTTTGAGGGAATGGGGGAAGTGAGTTATGAAAAGGAACTAAGGCGCGAGAGTACTTTTTTTGAGGAAGCGACCTTGCTTTCCAAGCGGGATAAGAATATCGTGGTATGCGGCTGTATAACGAATATTTGCGGGCATAAAAGGAAATCGGCGGTCGTTGCGGAAAATGGTAGACTGCTAGGGGTATCGGATATGCAATGCGTGATCGATAATGAAATCGGTTGCGGTAGCGGTATGAAGCTTTACGATACCAAACAAGGGAAAATGGGCGTGCTTGTAGCGGACGATTTGAACTTCCCCGAAAAAATACGCAGTATGGTCGATTGCGGTTGTGAATTTATCGTTTGTCCGTTTGGATATATTACGAATGAACTGCAAACTGTGCTGATTCGAGCTTACGCCTATTTATTTGGAACAACGATTTACTTATGCGGAAAAGGCTATTGCGCGATTGCCGACGCAAAGGGAAAACTTGCGTTTTTCTCGCCGTTTAGCCCCGTTTATGCCGATTTTAAGGACGAGAAAGAATATCATTTGGTTGAAAGCCGAAGAAGGGGATTTATTCGATCTTCCATATAAAGCAAAATAAAACCCCCGTGTTTCCATAAAGAGAAACGCGGGGGTTGGACTGTTTACTTGATTCGAGATTAGAAACCCGCATTTTTAATATCGCGGTCCAAAGAACGTTTTGTGTCGCGTTCGGCGATTGTTTGTTTTTTGTCGTAGGTATGTTTGCCTTTACAAAGCGCGATTTCGATTTTGACTAAAGAGCCTTTGAAATATAGTTTTAAGGGCACAAGCGTATAGCCCTGTCGGTTGATTTTTCCTGCAATTTTTGCGATTTCTTGTTTATGCAAGAGAATTTTACGGTCACGGCGGGTGTTCTTCGTGCTGAATGCGTCCGATTTATCATAAAGAGCGATATGCATATTTTTGACACTGATTTCGCCGTCGCGAAGGAAACAAAAGCAATCGTTCATATTCACGTTCCCCTCGCGCAGGGATTTGATTTCGTTCCCTTCAAGTACAATGCCTGCTTCATATTTATCTTCGATAAAATATTCGAAGGATGCAGATTTATTTGTCGCGATAATTTTCATAATTTACGCTCCTTGTTATTTGTCAATTCGTACACGGTAGCCCCGTTTTTCTTATTTAGCAACCTAAATTCCGTTCTACGGCGATAGAAATCCACATCGATTACCTTGACACGTACAACTTCGCCGATTGTATAGCTATGCTTTGTGCCAACAAGTCGGAAACGCTCCGCGTCGTATTTATATTCGCCGTACAAGCTCTCGATAGGGATAAAACCTTCGACCGTGTTTGGAAGCTCGGCGAACAAGCCGAAAGAGGTCACGCCTGAAATCACGGCGTCATATTCTTCGCCGATCCGTTCGCTCATATACATCGTCATATACAAATCGTCTACGTCCCGTTCCGCGTCCGTTGCTCGCCGCTCGCGCGCGGAAGATTGCTCGGCGGCGCGGATAACAAAATTCCCGTACGTTTCACAGACCTCGCCGTAGCAGCCGTTGATGACTTGTTTTAAAATGCGGTGAATGCAAAGATCGGGGTAGCGACGAATGGGGGAAGTGAAGTGACAATAGCACGCGCTCGCTAAACCGAAGTGTCCAACGTTTTCAGGAGAATATTTCGCCTTTTGCATGGACCGCAGCATTACGCGATTTAAGACGGAGTAGCTCGGTAATGTTTCCGCTGATTTGAGTACGTTTTGATAATCGTACGGTTTTACGTCGTCCACGCGGAATCTTGCGTTGACACCGAGCATTTTTGCGAATGCTTGAAATGCAGCCGCTTTTTCTTCGCTTGGCTTTTCATGCACGCGATAAATAAAGGGCGCTTCAATAGATTGTATATATTCCGCGACCGTTTCGTTGGCGAGTACCATAAACGCTTCAATGATTTGATAGGAAAAGGCGCGCTCGTAATCGGGAATATGGATTTCATTATGCTCATCCAAAAGGATCTTTGCTTCTTTGACGTCTAAAGAAACGCTACCTTTTTTTCTTCTGGTTTCCTGTAAAATATGGGTTAATTCGGCGGAGAGGTGTACCATGTCCGCAACGAATGCATATTTTTTGCAGGTTTCTTTATCTCCATCGAGAATTTTACCAACCTCCGTGTAGGTCATTCGGCGTTTGGATTGAATCACGCTTTCAACGATTTCGCTGGCGATGACAACGCCTTTGGGGTTCACGGTCATAAGGCAGGAAAGAGTGAGTCTATCTTCGCCTTCGTTTAAGGAGCAAATTCCGTTCGAAAGCTCGCGAGGGAGCATGGGTAAAACTCGATCGGGAAAATAGACGCTCGTACCTCGCTCAAACGCCTCTTCGTCCAAGGCGGAGCGGTAGGAAACATAATGACTCACATCCGCAATATGCACCCCTAAAAGATAGTTTTCACCCACTTTTTCTACAGAAATCGCGTCGTCGATGTCGCGCGTGTCTTCCCCGTCAATGGTGATAATCAGTTTTTCACGGAAATCACGCCGCGAAAGCAAGTCTTGCTCTGTAATAGCGCGTGCGGCTTGCCGCTTCGCTTCCTTTTCAACCCTTGCGGGGAATTCTTCGTTTAAATCATAAGAACGGATAATGGACAGTTCTTCCGCGAAGAAATCGTCCTCTTCCCCCAACACTTCAATGATTTCACCGCCGGGGGATTTCCCATTCGGATAAGAAGTGATTTTTGCGACCGCCTTTACGCCGTTAGGAATGTTGGCGCAAAGGGGCAGGGGAATATAGATTTCCGAAGAAAATTTTTTCTCGTCGGGATATAGATGTCCCGCTCTTTTATCACGGCGGAAAGTCCCGACGATTTTTTCATAGCCTCGCGAAAGGATTTTGACGACTTTTACTTCGTCGTCGCTGTCGCTGTATTCATACGCACGCTCGGCTAAAACGACGTCGCAGTGCAACGCACCGTGTAAGAATTTTCGGGGGATAAAGAAATCCTTTTCAAACTTGGTTTTATCTTCAGGAATAAGAAACGCAAAGCCGCGCTCGTTCCCTGAAATCGTACCTTTGATAAGTCCAAGCTGTTCAATCGTTCCATACCTGCCTCCGTTGTTTTGATAAAGTTTGCCGTCTTGGCAAAGTTCATTAAGCAAAGAAAGGATACGTCCTTTTTCGCGATAAGGTATTTGCAAAATTTTGCAAATTTCGCTTACGGTAACGTTTGCAAGCTTGTCGCTTTCAAATAATGCTAAAAGTTTTTCCAAAGAACTCATATGTTCACCCCCTTTATGTAAAAAGTAATAAAAAAGACGGCTTGTAAGTAAGCCGTCGTAAAAATCCTATGTGTATTAAGCCATTACGTTGGGAATCACGTAGAAAGCAATAGCGAGAACGACGAGAACTGCAAGGCAGATCCAAGTCCATCTTCTCATTTTTGCTTCCGTCGATTTACCCTTGTTCTTGCCATAGAAAGTTTCGCTCGAGCCGCCAAGCGCGTCAATACCCGAAGAATTAGCGGGTTGCATCAAAACAAGAATGATTGCGGTGATCGCAGCGAGCGCCATAAGAATAATCAAAACGATGCTTATAATCTTATAGTTTTTATAGAAAGATACGGGATCTAATAAATTAACCAAATTAAACATAACGTACGTCCTTTTTTTATTGTGGGAATATTTTCCCTTAAAATACTAATTGATTATACCACACTTAAAAGAATATCGCAACTGTTTTTTGCTTGATTTTTCGAAAAAAAATTCTTTTGACAGAGTTTTGCGTGTAAATTCGCATTAAAAATCGGCGTATATTTAATTGTAAGGAATGAAAAGCTAAGCTTTCTCGTGAAAATTAGATTGACCACTTTGCCAAACGGCTTATTGAGCAAATGCATTAAGGTTTGCGATTCAATGGACTTGGGGACTTTGTTTGCTGGTTTGAGTGAAATGTAAGTAAAGTTTGCTTGAACCTTTTTGTAAAATCCTCAAAAAAATTCTTTCAAAGCCTTGACTTTTCTCTAAATTCCGATTATAATTTGGATATGAATATATGAGCAATTATTCATATTATAAAAAATCAAATAAAGCTCTTTAGGGCTGTAATATGAAAATAAGCCGTTTAAAATTGTAAGAGACGGCTAAACAAATAACAGTGAACTATTCAAGCAATAATAAAATAAGGTAAAGGGATAATAAAAAGGAGCAGGAGATGAAAAGGACTTCGTTATGCGGCAAAGAAAAAGAGCACGATATTACGGCGGCTCGAGCGAAAGAACAGGTGCTTAGCGAAAGGGAGATTGAAAAAATGGGCGGGGTTTACCGCATGCTTGCCGACCCGACTCGTTTAAAAATCTTGCTTGGGCTTATGCAAGGGGAAATGTGTGTATATCACCTTACCGAGGTTTGCGGCGGTACGCAAAGCGGGGTTAGTCATCAGCTACGCGTGTTGCGCGATAATAAAGTCGTGAAGGCAAAACGGCTTGGGCAAACGGTGGAATATTCGATAGCGGACGGGCATATTCGTGAAATGATTGAGCTTGGTATCAAGCATCTTTCTTGTGACGAGGTGTAAGAATGGAAAACGGAAAAGAACAAGTAAACGTACGGCAGGAAAAAATGGTGCTGCACATTGAAAATTTGGATTGTCCCGTATGTGCGGAAGCGTTACAATCGGACATTCAAAAAATAAAGGGCGTGCGTTTTGTTGCGGTGGATTTTGTTTCGCAAACGATTACGTTGGAAACGGAGTCGGAAAGCGTATTGAAAAAGGTCGTGAAAACGGCAAATAGTTTTGAAGAAGTCCGTGTGTTGGACGGGGGCAGGTACGCGATAAAACGGAAATCGCGTGCGAAGGAATGGCTGCAAATTTTTATTTCCGCAGCCCTTTTAATCGCGGGCGTATTACTGTTTTATTTTATAGACGGAAAGTGGGAGGAGCTTGCTGCTTGTGCGGCGTTTGCGCTCGCGTATATATGCGTTGGATATCCCGTACTCATCTCTACGGCAAAGAACGTTTGCAAAGGAAGAATCTTTGACGAAAATTTCCTAATGACGGTTGCGTCGATAGGGGCGTTTGCGCTTGGCGAATATTGGGAAGGCGTGCTTGTGATGCTCTTATATCAGTTGGGAGAGCTTTTGCAGTCGATTGCCGTGGAATCCTCGCGCAATTCAGTCGCTAAACTGATGGAGTTGAAAAGCGAAAGCGCGACTTTAATCGTTGACGGGGAATATAGACAAGTAAAGCCCGAGGAAATTCAAGTCGGGGACAAACTACTTGTCAAGGCAGGTGAGAAAGCGCCGGTGGACGGCTTGCTTCTCACTCAAAAGGCGTTGTTAGATACGAAATCCATGACGGGCGAAGGGACGCTTAGAGAAATTTTAAAGGGTGGGGAGATTTTGTCGGGAACGATAAACGCAGGGGGCGTGTACGAGATGAAAGCTATACGTGCCTATGCGGATAGTGCCGTCGCGCGCGTTTTAGATTTGGTGGAAAACGTGGCGGCAAGCAAGGCGAAACCTGAAAAGTTTATTGCGAAATTCGCCCGAATTTATACGCCCGTCGTTTGTCTTTGCGCCTTACTTTTGGGCGCATTTGCGCCTCTTGTCAACGGTTGGATAAACGGATATACTTTCAAGTTTTTAAGGGTGGAGCGTTGGGTTCGCTCGGCGTTGACATTCTTGGTCGTTTCTTGTCCATGCGCTTTGGTAATTTCCGTGCCGCTTACCTATTTTTCGGGGATTGGCGCATGCGCGAAAGCGGGCGTTTTGGTAAAGGGCGCGACCTATCTTGATGCGCTTGCTCGAGTGAAAAATATCGCTTTTGATAAAACGGGTACGCTCACGGAAGGGAATTTTACCGTTTGTGGTGTGGATTGTATCGCTACAAACGAGCAGGAATTGATTGCGATTGCCGCGGCGGTGGAACGCGAGTCTGCGCACCCGATAGCGAAAGCCTTTGAAAACTGTCCAACTTCGTATAAGGCAACGAACGTTGTGGAATGCGTGGGCAAAGGTCTTGCGGCAAAAATTGACGGCAAGGAAATATTGATAGGAAACGAAGCATTGCTTGCTGAACATGGTGTTTGCGTCGTAAAAAACGAAAACAGCGTGTATACGCAAATTTTTGTGGCGCAAAGCGGTGAATTTCTCGGCGTGATTTACGTGGGCGATAAAATCAAGGCGGAAGCAAAGGGAGTGCTTGAGGAGTTAAAAATACTTGGTTTTCATCGTAGAGTGATGCTGACGGGGGATCGCAAGGAACGAGCGGAAAATATTGCGAACGAGATAGGCATGTCCGAGGTGAATGCGGAATTGCTGCCCGACGAAAAGCTGAAAAAAGCGGAAGAATTCAAGCACAACGGCGGCTTTGTTTACGTAGGCGATGGGATAAACGACGCCCCCGTTATGACGTTGGCGGATTGCGCTGTTTCAATGGGCAAGCTTGGTAGTGCGGCGGCGATCGAAGCGTCTGATTTGGTGTTGATTTCCGACCGTTTGAGCGCATTGCCCAAAGCGGTGAAAATTTCCCGTCGAACGAGAAAAATCGTTATGCAAAACGTGGTCTTTTCTATTGTGATGAAAGGTGTGTTTATGGCACTTGGCGCGCTTGGGGTTTTACCTTTATGGCTCGCTGTTTTTGCGGATGTGGGCGTGATGCTTTTGGCGGTGCTCAACAGTTTTCGCGTTCGAAACGATTGAGTTTTAAGAAAAAATGTGATATACTTGTTATATTAGATAAAAAGGTAGGCTAAACATGAAAAAAATGCGTTTGGTTGTTGCTTCGGGTAATGCGCACAAACTCCGTGAAATTGCGGAAATTTTTACTGATTTTGAAGTAGTTTCTCAAAAAGAGATGGGCTTTGACGGCGATGTGGAAGAAACGGGCGAAACGTTCGTGGAAAACGCGCTTATCAAGGCGCGAGCGGCTTGTAAAGCGCTTGGTTGTATGGCGCTTGCCGACGATAGCGGACTTTGCGTAGACTCGCTTGGCGGTGCGCCGGGGGTGTACAGCGCGAGATATTGCGGTCATCACGGTTCGGACGCGGAAAACCGCGCGGTACTTTTAAAGAATTTGCAGGGCGTAAAGAATCGCAGCGCACATTTCACAAGCGCGATTGCGCTTGTTTATCCCGACGGCAGGGAATTGACTTCGGAAGGGTATACCTATGGCAAGATTTTAGAGGAAGAAATCGGGGACGGTGGTTTTGGATACGATTGCTTGTTTTTTAGTGAGGATTTACAAAAAACTTTCGGCGAAGCGAGTTCGGAAGAGAAAAACGGCGTTTCCCACCGTTTTAGAGCGTTGCAGGCTATGCTGAAAAAGTGGAAGGGAGAGCAATGAAAAGGTTGATTGTTATTTCCGATACGCACGGAAATCGTAAGGGCGTGGAAAAATTATTGCCCTTGATTGCGGAAAATGATTATTTGATTTACCTTGGTGACGGTGTGGGGGATTTGAACCCCGTTTGGAATGAATATCCCGACAAAGTGTACGAATGTGCGGGGAATTGTGATTTTTTTTCTCCTTTACCGCAAGATGGGGAGATGGAAATCGAGGGTTGCAAAATTTACTATTGTCACGGTCATAAATACGGCGTGAAATCGGGCTTGGGGCTTTTGGCACAGGAAGCGAAACGGCGTGGGTGCGACGTGGCGTTATACGGGCACACCCACCTTGCGAAAATCACCGAAATCGACGGCGTAACCCTTATCAATCCAGGTACGCTTAGGCGAAGTGTGGGCGAGGGTGGGAGCTACTGCTATCTCGTTATCAATAAGGACAAAATCACGCCCGTTATTGTAGGGGGAATTTATCAATAACAAGCCACCGTGTACGCGGTGAAAAAGAAAAAACGCTCGCTTGAACAAGCGAGCGTTTTTCTTTGTGTAAAGCTTAATTATTCGTGAATGATAACGTCAAAGCTCATGGAGTTTTCCGTGTTCGGCTGTACATGAGTCATGTACGGTTTTGTTTCGAGTTCCACGATTTTTCCGTCGATGGCAGGGAGAGCGCTCCAAGGCTCTACGCAAAGGTATTTAGGGTGAACGTTCGCCATTTGCCAAAAACCGACGAAAGGATAGTCGTGATAGGTGACGGAAACGTAGCGGTTGCTGTTAGGCGTTTTAATTGCTACTTCCCCTGACGTGTTTTTCAAAATGATTGCGTCGTGTGCGAAAAACTCGTGCTTTAAAGGGAGCTTTACTCCGTCTTCAAGAGGATAGGGTACGGACTGATTCGCCATAAAGCGGTCGGTTTTGTCAAGCAGTTCGCGTTCCGTAGGGGTGGCTTTGGAAAATTCTAAATAGTAGTCTTCAAAATTGCCGCCGTCGAAAGGTACGTTGATACCAGGGTGGCCGCCAAACGCGCAAATCAGCTCTCGCGTATCCATGTTTTTAACGGTATAACGGGTGGTAAGCGCATTGTCTTTTAAAAGGAAAGTCACGCGGAATTCAAACGAGAAAGGGTATTCCTTTTTCGTTTCTTCGCTGTCGGTGAAAAGGAAGGTCAAGCTGTTTTCCGTTTGCAATTCCAACGCAAACTCGAAATAGCGTGCTAAACCATGCGAGCGAGAAGGATATTCCTTGCCGTCGTAGTGGAAAATTCCTTCGTACGAGCGCCCGATGAAGGGGAAAAGGTTGTATGCCCTGCCCGACCAAACGGCAGGATCGCCCTGCCAAAGATATTCCACGCCCGTTTTTTTGGAAAAAATCGACCAAAGCTGCGCGCCTTGGGAATTTACTTGAATTTTTAAGTGTTCATTTTCAATAGAATAAATCATAGCATTGCTCCTTTTTTCTTCGTCTATTTTAGCATACTTTTTACAAATTGTAAAGGGTTGATAAAATAAAAAAAATATCAAAAATGATAAAAAATCATTAAAAATGCGAAAAAGATGATATTTTTTTGTCAAACGCGTGACTTTTTGGGAAAAAGTTGCTATAATGAAAATGCGCGGACGTTTGGCGGCCGCGATATACGAAGGAGAAAAAGTGATGAACGAACACGTAGTCAACGTTATCATGATGCTTGCGGCGTGCGGCGCGTTCCTTGTTGGGTTCAAGTTTTTGAGCGACAATATGGAAAAGCTGTTTGGAAGCGGTTTGAAAAAACTCTTCAATAAAACGTCCGATAAAAAATGGGTGGGCGTCGGTATGGGCGCGGTATCTACGGCGGTCGTACAAAGCTCGGGCGTGACGACGGTCATGGTCGTCGGTTTCGTAAACGCAGGGATTATGTCCTTGTACCAAGCGGCGACGGTCATTATGGGCGCGAATATCGGTACGACGATCACGGCGCAGCTCGCGGCATTCAGCTCGTTTGACATTGCTCCTATCTTCATTTCCTTGCTCTTTATCGGCGTTATGATGGAAATGCTTTCCAAGAGCGATAAAATCAAATCCATCGGCCTTGCGCTTGCAGGACTTGGGCTTGTTTTCTTCGGCTTGGAATGTATGTCCGCGTCGATGAGTAGCTATAAAGAATCGAAAGCAGTGCTCGATATGCTCGGCTCGATGAGCAATCCTTTCTTACTTTTGCTTTTCGGTATCGTATTTACGGCGGTTTTGCAATCTTCGTCCGCGGTAACGACGATTATTATCGCGATGGCGGCAAACGGCTTAATGATTGGCGGCGGCGGGAATGCTGTGCTCTTTATCATTCTCGGCTCGAACATCGGTTCGTGCGTGACGGCGCTTATTTCGTCGATCGGTACTTCCGTAAACGCAAGACGCGCGAGTATTATTCACCTGCTTTTTAATATCACAGGCGCAGTGCTTTTCACCGTAATGTTGCTCATTTGGTCGGATTCGGTCGTGAAGTCGAATTTCTATGAAGTGACCTTTATGAAATGGTTTAGCGAGCCTACGACGCAAATCGCTATGTTCCACACTTTCTTTAACGTGCTTTGTACGCTGCTGTTTTTGCCGTTCACGAAGCTACTTGTAAAGCTTTCTACAATCATCGTTAAAGACAAGAAACAAACGGAAAAAGAGGCTTGGGAACTTGTATATATGGACAAGCGTTTCTTGACCACGCCGACCGTTGCGCTCGAACAGCTCAAAAAGGAAACTTTCCGTATGGCGGATATGGCGATGGAAAGCGTGGGTGTTGCGTTTAACGGTTTCATCGATAGGGATATGGAAGTAATTGATAGAATCAACGCGCACAGCGAAAACGTCGCAAAAATCAGCGAACAAATTTCCGATTACTTGGTACGCGCATCGGCGAGCGGGATTTCGCTTGCGGACGAAAAGTTGGTGAGCGCAATCCACAGCGACGTAGGCGATATTGCCCGTATTGCGGAGCTTGCGGATAACTTTACGAAATATATAAAGCGCGAAGTAAGAGAAAATTTGGTGTTCTCGGAAGGTATCAACGAAAAGCTTGCTATAATGCACGGTCTTTTGCACGAGCAGTATGATATGGTTAAGAGAATTATTCTCGAAAACGAAGTAATGTTGCTTGCGGCGTCGGACGCGAAAGAAGACGAAATCGATACGATGCGCAGAGAACTTGTAGCGGAACATATCGCCCGTCTTGGCGCAGGGAAGTGCAGACCGGAAAATAACACTATTTTCATCAATCTGGTTTGCAATTTGGAACGTATCGGCGACCACTTGAACTTTATCGCGCATAGCTTGGATAATTAAATGTTGTATGATAAAACGCCCCGCTTCGGCTGTTTGCCGAAGCGGGGCGTTGTGCTTTTTCGGGGAATGTGAAAAATATACCGCTTTTTGATAAGATTGTTTTGTTTTTTGATATTGCTTTTTTAGGAGAAATGTTTTATAATATTTATAAAAACGAAACGGGAAGGAAAACCATGATTGTAAAACAGTATATAAAAGACTTTGAAAAATTGGGCTTTGGTATGTTCGTGCATTTTGGACTGTACAGCGAGCTTGGCAAGGGGGAATGGTCGCAAGAGATTTTACAAATTTCGCAATCGGAATACGAAAAACTGTGCAATCGCTTTAATCCCGATAAGGATTGGGCAAAAAAACTTGTTGCGCTTGCCAAGGAAGTCGGCTGTAAATACATCAACTTAACCACCCGTCATCACGACGGTTTTTCGTTGTACGATACGTGCGGCTTGAACGAGTACGACGCGCCTCACGTATGCGGTCGAGATTTAGTCAAGGAATTTGTGGACGCGTGCAACGAAGGGGGGATTATTCCTTTCTTCTACCATACCCTTTTCGATTGGAAAGACGATTTGTTTGAAACCGATTTCAAGGGTTATTTGAAATACCTGCGCCAAAGCGTAGAAATTGTTTGCAAAAACTACGGCAAAATCGGCGGGATTTGGTTTGACGGTTATTGGAAGCGCAAGGGTTGGGATTGGGAAGAAGATGAGCTTTACGGCTTGATTCGCAAATATCAGCCCGACGCGATGATTATCAACAACACGGGGCTTTTCGAGCAGGGCGCGTTGGGGCATATCGAGCTTGACAGCGTGACATTCGAGCGCGGCAACCCCCTCCCCATCAATCAACCGGGCGCGCCGAAGTATATCGCGGGCGAAATGTGCCAAGTTATGAACGACCATTGGGGGTATGCGGAAGAGGACGTCAACTATAAATCAGTGGGCTCGCTCATCAATGACTTGGTGCAATGCCGTAGATACCATTGCAACCTGCTTTTGAATGTTGGACCTATGGGGAATGGCTTAATACGACCTATCGACGCGGAAATCTTGCGCCTGATTGGGAAATTCGTAGAGAAAAACGCCGAAGCCCTTTACGACGTAGAGCCGAGCGGGATCGAAGTGGACAATCCCGACGATTTTATCTTAAAAAAGGGGAATACCTACTACGTTTTCCGTGTGAATACGCCGATGAGCGCGAATCCCGACGTTGCGCTGACGGGCGCGTACCGTGTAGGCGTTTCGTTTGACTTGGATAAGAAAATCCAGTCGGCGGTTTGGCTCGATAGCGACGAAAACGCAAGTGTGACGGTGGAAAACGGTCGCGTGAACATAAAGACTACGCCTTACGCCTACGGTAGAAGCTATTACGTGCGCGTTTGCAAACTCGTTTGCGAAGAATAAGAAAGTGATAAAAAGCGGCGGTTTTTCCGCCGTTTTTTCGTATAACCCCTGTTTGAAAAGGCTACAATAATAGCGTAGGGGGAACGGGAAATGAAAAAGTTTTTCTTATCGGCTATTTTATGCGCGGGAATGGTGAGTGTGGGCGGCTACGCTTGCACGAACGACGTTTCCGATATGCGCAGGTATTCGGACGGGGATAGATATTGCGTGGGAAATTTCACTTACGCGGCAAGCGAAATCACTAGCGTGGATATCGCTTGGGAAGGAGGGAGTATCGAAATAGAACAATGCGATTCCCCCGAGCTTTCCGTTTCGGAAGACACGCCGGACGAGAAAGCGGAAAATCGCTTGCATTATTTTTTGGAAGACGGGGAACTGAAAATTCGATACTGCGCGTCGGGATTAAAGGGAAAAATCGACTCTTTTCATAAGACTTTGCACGTGGAAATCCCTGTCGGCGTAGATTTAGAAATCGACAATTTACAAGCGGACGTTTCGCTTGGAGTTTTGAATTTGTCGGAATTTTCCTTGTCTACGAAATCGGGAAACGTTTCCGCAGAGAAAATCGTTTGCCGAAAAGGAGAAATAGAAACAGGCACGGGCTCTATCACCATTGGGGATTTTGCGGCGGACGAGTTTGAAGCGGATAGTGCAAAGGGGAATTTGCGGTTAGGCTTTTCCAAACCGACGCGCGGCGAGATCGAAAATGCGGACGGGAACACAAAATTGCTTTTGCATTCGGGCATGGGCGCAAAGGCGTATTTCCGCAGTCGAAGCGGAGAATTTCTTTGTAAAAAGGATTATGAAAAAGCGGATAAAAACTACGTGATTGCAGGGCAGGATTTTTGCCTTTTCGACGTGGAAACGGGCAGCGGGAATTTAGAGATAGAATAACAAAAACGGACGGTAAAAACCGTCCGTTTTTGCTTGTAAATTTCGTTCAATATTTTTTTAATTCTTCCAACTCCGCTTGAATCTTTTCAATTAATTGCTTTTTTTTGCTTTTGCTGAAAAAATCTTGATTTACCCGTCCTAATAAATAATCAACGGAAACGTTGAAAAAATCGGCAAGACGGATCAAAGCGTACGCGTCGGGGAGTGTTTTTCCCGTTTCATAGTTGGAAATCGTTCTTTGATCGATGCCCGTTTTTTCCGCCAAATCGCTTTGGCGTAAATCCATGTCCTCTCTTAAATCTTTTATTCTATTCGTCATTTTGATTACCCTTATCAAAAAAATTCATAGCATTTTACCATAATTTTAGTAAAATGTGCTTGACAAACCAAGTATTTGCATATATAATTATTAAAATACCAAAATATTAGTAAAAACGCTTACACAAAGAAAATGTAGTTTGTTGGGGAAAGGGACGAGAAGAAGGAAAGGAGAATCTATGAAAAAAAATGAAAAATTACGAATCGCCTTTATTGGAAATTGAGCTGTTTTTTGATGAGGTAGTGCGTTGTTCGACTGTAAACGATAAAGACGACGTTTCGGGCTCGGCTTGGATAGACCCTTGGGCATAATTTGAAAGACAGGAGAGAAGAAAGATGAAAAAAACATGTGTTACTGCATTGTGCGCTTTGGCCTTTTGCGGTTTAGCGGCAACGGGAGTGCGAACCTTACTTGCGAAAGCGGCGGCTTCCGAGCATACCACGGAAACTCTGGTTATGGAAAACGGTGCGGCGGTACGATTGGCGGAAAACAGCAACGGACTCCGTTTTTCCGCGGAAATTTCGAAAGCCGAATATAATGCTTTGGTGGAGGCAGGCGC
>JAFTQI010000031.1 GCA_017462825.1 Clostridia bacterium
AATTGAGGGTGAAGGAGCATGTCGAGGCTCTTCGCGTCAATTTGCATTACTGCTTCTTGTTCGGTGATCATGCCTTCGTCGATCAAATCGCAAGCGATCTTAATAGCCGCCGCAGCCGTTCTCTTACCGTTACGGGTTTGAAGCATGTAGAGCTTTCTATCTTGAATAGTGAATTCCATATCTTGCATATCACGGTAGTGATTTTCAAGAATGTTGCAAACTTTAAGGAATTGTTCGTAAACTTCAGGGAATACTTCCTTCATTTGCGCGATGGGCATCGGGGTACGAACACCTGCAACAACGTCTTCACCTTGCGCGTTGGTCAAGAATTCACCCATAAGGCCCTTTTCACCCGTAGCAGGGTCACGCGTGAACGCAACGCCCGTACCGGACGTTTCGCCCATGTTACCGAACGCCATCATTTGTACGTTTACCGCAGTACCCCAGCTGTAAGGGATATCGTGGTCCATACGGTAAATGTTTGCACGAGGGTTGTCCCAAGAACGGAATACCGCTTTTACAGCCTCGAAAAGCTGTTCTTTGGGATCGGAAGGGAAATCCTTGCCGAGTTGCTTTTTGTATTCAGCCTTGAACTGATTAGCGAGTTCTTTCAAATCTTCCGCCGTAAGTTCAACGTCTTGCGTAACGCCCTTCTTTTCTTTCATTTCGTCGATGAGCTTTTCGAAGTACTTCTTACCAACTTCCATTACAACGTCCGAGAACATTTGAATGAAACGACGGTAGCAGTCCCAAGCCCAACGGGGATTACCGGATTTTGCAGCAATCGTGTTGACTACTTCTTCGTTAAGACCAAGGTTCAAAATGGTGTCCATCATGCCGGGCATAGACGCACGCGCACCCGAACGAACGGATACAAGCAAGGGATTTTCCTTATCGCCGAACTTCATACCGCAGATATTTTCCATTTTTTCGATGTATTCCATAATTTCAGCCTGGATTTCATCGTTGATTTTTCTGCCGTCTTCATAGTACTGGGTGCAAGCTTCCGTAGAAATCGTGAAGCCTTGGGGTACGGGAAGACCGATGTTCGTCATTTCCGCAAGGTTTGCGCCCTTACCGCCGAGGATTTCACGCATTTTTGCGTTGCCTTCGGTGAAGAGATAGCAATACTTTTTAGCCATAGTTTTTATTTCCTCCAAATTGATTTTTTCCTATTTTTCGTTTTGATATTCGCCTTAGAAAAAGATTTTTTCTTCTTGTTTTAACAAGAAAACGTTCGCTTTCTCGTGGCTCACCATTCTATATTGTAATACAAAACGAATAAAATATCAAGCAAATGCGTGCAAAAATTGAATTTTTTTTGAAAAAGGTAAAAAAAGCTCCCTATAAGGGAGCGTGTTGGGATTATTGCTTGTTTTCTTCTAGCGTTTCCGTATGTATAGGCGAATAAATATCAACTATACTTTTCCCTTTTCTTTTTGCATATTCTACCGCTTGCAACGCGCCCCCAAAAGAGCGATATACACCCGAAACGACAAAATCTACTTTATCTACCAACGCTTTGTTCGTTTCTATAATCGCAAAACGCGGAAGAACCTCTTTTTCTAATACGTACACCGAATCGTCAAAATACGGCAAGGCATATTCCTCTTTTTTCTGAGGCATATAAGAAAGCACTCGCGTGAGTTTTATATACGGATATTTTTCCTTTAATTTAAAAACCAAACGCGCGCACAACCAATCAAACGTTCCCCTACCGCCTGAATAAAACTGCGCCACCTTTTCTCGTTCAATCAAATCCATAATAACTTTATAAATTTTCGACTCCACACTTTTATAATCGCCTTTTCTATGCCCGAAGAATACACATGCTTTCATTTTTCACCACAATTGTAAACATTTTTCATAATTATACAAGAAGAATTCTTCTTCGTCAAGCTTTTTAAGAAGATAACTTCTATAATAGTAGTATGAAAATCGGTGAAAAGATCAAAGAATTGAGAACTGAAAAATCCTTATCGCAAGCAGAGCTTGGAAAGGCGATAGGCGTTAGCCAAAAGGCGATCGATTATTGGGAGCGTTCCGTGAACGAGCCGAAGATTGGCTACGTTATGACGCTGGTTGATTTTTTTCAAATTTCCTATGACGAATTCTTTGCCGATATCGAAAAGAACATAATTCAAAAAAATTAAAGCTCTCGTTTCCTACGAGAGCTTTTTAAGTCTTAAAATTACGCTTGCTTTTCTTCAATTCCTTCATTTTTCTCCTTTTTTTCTTTTTCTAATCTTTCGATTTCTTCTCTTAAACGTTTTAATCGTGGATAACATAATATTATCCCAACAACAAACATTAATGATACCGAAAACAGATATAGCACCTCTATTCCCTTGTCTATATAATACATACCCAAGAAAAAGAAGCATAAAGCCGCTATTACTGCTATCCAATTGCTAAAAATGTGTATGTCTAATTGTTCTTTTAAAAAGTCTATTTTGGTAAAGTCTTTAATTTTTTTACCCATAAATACTCCTTTGCGTAGTTTTATCACACAGTACTTTTTCGGCGAATGCCGAAATTTTCTTTTGTGGAATCAAGAATAACGCCAAGCATAAAAATAAGCAAAGCGCCATTGCGTAATAAATAAAATTACACTTCTTTTTCTTCAATTCCTTCATTGCGCTCCTTTTCTTTTTTCAATTTTTCAATTTGTTTTTTTAATCGTTTTAAACGTGGATAGCACAATATTGTCCCAATTATAAACATTAATGATACGGCAAACATCCATAATGATGCTTTGTCTCCTTTCCCTATACCATATGCTCCTATCAAAAAAAAGAACAAAGCTGCTATTATTGCTATCCAATTACCGTAAATATGTGCATCTAATTGCTCTTTCAAGAAATCAAATTCAGTAAAATCTTTAATTTTTTTACCCATAAATACTCCTTTGCGTAGTTTTATCACACGGTACTTTCTTCGGCGAATGCCGAAATTTTCTTTTGTGGAATCAAGAATAACGCCAAGTATAAAAATAAGCAAAGCGCCGTTGCGTAAAAAATAAAATTACGCTTCTTTTTCTTCAATTCCTTCATTTTTCTCCTTTTTTTCTTTTTTCAATTTTTCAATCTCCGTGTTTACTCGTGAATAGTAAACAACATTCCAAACAATTCCCAATACACAAATCAAAGAGAGCCCTAAAACTATCCACAATTCGGCTTTTGTCCATAAAAAAACAAATATGGCTATCAAAACCCCTATCGCACATAATATTCGTATAATCGCTCTAAATAACAGTGTTTCTAAAAAATCAATGGAATCATAATCTTTAATTTTTTTGAACATAAAAAACTCCTTATGCTTTCTTTTGTATAAATACTGACGATTGATATTTTTTGTGTCCCGAGACGATTTTAATCATAGCATACTATCCATTATTTGTCAATATTTGCCAAATATATTTTTCATCGAAATAAAGAAACTCCTGTCGAAAAAACAGGAGTTTTTCTCTTTTTTAGACCACTTACAGCATATTAAAGAACGCTTTTTCACCCGAAAGGAGTTTTTCGTCCAACTTCCAGTTCCCGTTCTCGTAAATCACGCCGAACTTGCATTCCTTTGCCGCTTCGTATAAATCCGAGCCGTCATAGCCGACAATTTTATCCGACATCGTTTCCAAAATCTTCTTCGCTTCAGGCGTAAAACGCGATGTCGTAACGAAAATCCCCCGACAATGCTGTTTTCCGTCCCTTGCCTGTCTACAAGCACACGCGCCGATAAATTGCTGCAAGAGCGTTTCGCCGACGACCCAATTTTCCTCTTTCCCTTTTTCGGGGTCCCAGTTCTTCGACTGCACGTAAATCGTCTCTCTAAAACCGAATTTATCCGTCAATTCAATTTCGCCGTCGATACCGCCGTCCCGCTCGCCGCCGTTGACTCGCATTCCTTCCAAGCGTCTACCGTTTTTCATGGAATAGCGCTCTAACAAATACACCGAATAATACTCGAAATAATCCCCGCCGAGTAAGCGAATCCGCTTCAGGAAATTTTCTTTGAGTTTTTCGTCCGCAGTAAGCGGTTTTTCTTGCGCTCTTTTCACGGTTGGTTTCGTTTCTTTCAGTGGTGCGGACTTTTTCATTGCTGACTGGCTTTCAGCCTTTTTTACGGCGGATTTTTCCGCTTTCTTTTCTTCGAGTTTCGGTTCTTCCTTTTTCACCGCTTGGGGCGTAGGTATAGGTTTTTCCTGCAGCTTCGCCTTACCGCCAAGCAAAAAGCTCATATCCACGAGCGTGGGCTTGACAAGCTCCGCTTTTTCCTTTACAACAGGAAGATTCTCTACAATCAGCGGCTCTTCCGCTTGCTGATTTTTGGGTTGTTCTCCCGTCTTTTCATTTGCCTTAATTTCCACCGTCTTTTCGGGAGTTTCTACGAGTGGTTCTTCCTTTACTTCTTCCTTGACCGTCTTGGGTTTTCTGCCTCGTTTTTTGGGCGCGGTTTCTACCGTTGTTTCGGAGTTTTCTTCTACCGCAACGGCGTCTTCTTTTTTAGCCCTTTTTGCTGGCTTTTTGACGGGCTTTTCAGGCGTTTTTTCTTCATTTTTTGCCGTTTCTCCCTTCTTTTTCGCGGACTTTTTCCCCGCCTTTTTTACAGGCTTTTCTTCCGTTGTTTCTTCCTTATCCGCCGCGGCTTTCTTCACGGTCTTTTTTGCGGGTTTTTCGTCCTTTTCCGTAGTTTTTTCTTCTACTGCGGGAATGGCAATACGTGCTTTCAACGCGTACATGCCCCCGTCATACATGATTTCACTGCTCTTTTGCATTGCGTCGAGCACCGAGCCGATTCTGCCCTTTACGTCGTTGGCGTTTTCATTGTCCGCACCGACGTAGCGGGTAGAGAAAATCTTCGATGCACTTTCAATTAGTTCGTTATGTTTGTGCGGTTTTACCGCCAAAAGGTCTTTGATAACGTTTTTTGCCGCGTCCGTTCTTTGGGCGCGCGTAAGAGTCTTTAACTCTTGGATTTCTTCTTTTTTCTTTCTTGCCATTTTGGTTTCCTTTTCCGTTTTTTTCGTTATCGCCTGAAACCAAATGGAGCAGGCGATTAACTTTCTTCGTACAAACGAAGAAATTCACCGAGGTTTTTATATTCTTCCTCGGTTTTGTCTACAAGAAACGCTTTCAAAAGGCGTAAGGCGCGTTTTTTACCGCCTGAAAGTTGTTCTTCATCGTAAGTGAGCCCTGCGTATTTACGCAAGGTATGATAAGTAGATAAGCTTGCCCGTTCGCCGCGTACGCAACGGTCGAACGTGGAAAACCGTCCGTCCGAGAAATCGAACCATAATTTGTCGCTAATATCTCCGCCGCATTCCTCCAAAAAGGATAAATCAAGGGGATAGCCACTTTCCCGCAGGGCGATGATAAGAAAGGACACGAGCGCTTCCGCCGCGTCGTCCTCACTCAATGAAAGACCTTTCAGGCACTCAATAAGCCCGATGAAAAGACCTTCGTAATGCTCGTTTTCCGTGAGTACCGCTCGGCAAACCTCCGTCGCCGCGCAAGCGGCGTAAAACCGCTCGATATCGTAGCGCAAGGAAAAGAAGCTTTCATGCAAGTACGCGCCCGTGACCGTATACCTGCCCCCCTTCTCCGCCAAAACGTACTCGGAAAAACAAAAGGGTTGGGCGGCAAACGCGAGCTTTGCCGTCGGCTTTTTCACACCCTTTGCCCCTGCCGTGATTTTGCCCAAGGACGGGGAAAAAAGGGTAAGGATTTTGTCGTTATCTTTATAATCGACTGTTTGTAAAACGATGGCGTCCGTTTTGATTTCCATACTTTCTTCCCTTTGCTTGTGTTTTTTTAACCGTTTATTTTTTTCTTGTTAAATCGTAATAGAGCATATAATAGCTGATACTGCCCGTTTTTTCAAAGAGCTCCCATGCCATTTTTGCCGCGCCGTTTTCGTCCCGTTTATCCCGCATATACTCTCCCCCCTCTCACAGTTTGCGTGGGGAAAAAGGGTTTTATGCAAGCAGGCAAAGCCCAAGAAAAGCGAAACAGCTATTCTGTTGTGTGATGAAAAGTATCACCCATAGCAAAACGAACTCACTTAAAAAAGCACGGCAAGACGCTAAAGTTTGCCAGCGGTGGCTCACCGCTTATACGTCTTTTATGTCTTCGTAGCCGTATTCACGGAGCATATTAGGTCTATCGCGCCAATCTTCCTTGACCTTTACGTACGTGGTCAGGAACACTTTTCCGCCTAAAAATTTCTCCATGTCCTGGCGAGCAAAGGAAGATACTTCCTTGATCGCCTTGCCCTGCTTACCGATTAAGATCGCCTTATGGTTCGCTCTTTCGCAGACGATATCGAGATTCACCTCGTACACGCCTTTGTCATTTCTCGTAAATTCGTTGATGACAATGGCAATGCCGTGGGGTATCTCTTTGTCGAATTTGAGCAAGATTTTCTCGCGCATGATTTCCGAAATCATAAACCGTTCGCTCTTATCCGAAACGATATCCTCCTCGAAAACTTTCTCCCCTTCAGGCATTTGTTTCACAAGGAACTCTTTAAGATTTTTTACGTTCTTGCCCTTTCTTGCGGAAACAGGGAACACGTCGATATCCAAATCCGCGTCCGAAAATTTCGCCATATCCAAAGGAATATTTTCCTTGGGCATAATGTCGATTTTCGTGTACGCGACCGCCATCGGGATATTGAGCGCTTTATACTTGCGGATAAGCTCGAAATCCTCCTCCGCAATCCCGTCGTGTCCGTCTAAGACGTACAAGATAAAATCCACCGAGCGCGCACTGGTTTCCGTCGTACGCATCATCATGTCCGTCAAGGCGTTTCTCGCTTTGTAAATCCCGGGCGTATCCACGAAAACGATTTGATAATCTTCTTCTGTGAGTACCCCCAAAATCCGATCGCGCGTGGTTTGGGGTTTGGGCGAAACAATCGAAACCTTTTCCCCTACCATAACGTTGATGAGCGTGCTTTTGCCCGCGTTCGCTCTGCCGATTACTGCTACGTATCCACTTCTCATAGTGACTCCTTATTTTTCCTTTCGTTACCGTACAATGCCAAGTTTTCCCAGCACGTACTCTTCCTTTTCGCGCATTTCGGCGCGCTCCCCGTCTTGAATATGATCGTATCCAAGACAATGCATTACGCCGTGCACGATTAAATAGTGTAATTCCCGCTCGTAAGAATGTCCGTATTCTTCCGCTTGTTCTCTCGCCCTATCCGCGCAAATCGCAATCGAGCCGATCAAAAGCCTGCCTTCTTCGTCCGTTTCAAACGGGTGTTCCGCACCTTTAAGCCGCTGACCTTTGATTCCGTCCATTGTCGGATAACTCAATACGTCGGTGACTTTATCGATATTCCGCGTTTCGCGATTCAAGCGGCGGATTTCTTCGCCGTCCACAAAAATCAATTCTACGGACAAATCCACGTCCGATTCCACAAACCCGTCCAACGCGGATTCTAGCGCCGTTTTATTTTCAGGAGCAAACTCCTCGTCCTCGCAATAGATGAAAAAACTCATTCGTTTTCCCCCGTTGTTTTACCGCTTTCCGTGCGTTTGTATTTCAAATTCGGGTATTTGATACGGTGATGGTTTACCCCCGTCAGCGCGTGCACGAGCGCCAAACGAATCTTTGTCAAATCGGCAAGTGTAATGTCGCATTCGGAGAACTGCTCTAAATCCATACGTTCTTCGATGACTGCGCGAATACACTTTTCCGCAGCCTCAGGCGTATGCGCTTTCGCCGCGCGGACGACCGCTTCGGACGAGTCCGCAATCATGATAATTGCCGCAATTTTCGTTTGCGGTTTCGGGCCGAGATAAGAGAAATCCTCTATGTTCAGCTCGCCGTCCGTCATTTTCAGCGCCTTTGCATAGAAATACCGAATGGGCATTGTGCCGTGATGCTGCAACGCAACGTCCGCCAAGAAATCGGGCAAATGATGGTTACGAATCAACGCATAGCCGTCGTTTGCATGCGAGCGGATAATGTCTGCCGAAAGTTCGGGGGAAAGCTCATCGTGTAAGTTGTAATCCCCTTGATTTTCCGTGAAATGCTCGGGATTGTGCAATTTTCCGACGTCGTGGTAAAGCGCCGCCGCGCGCGCATAGTCTACGTTCTCGCCGATTGCCGCCGCGCAAACTTCCGCAAGCTGCGCCACCATCATCGAATGGTTGTACGTGCCGGGCGCTTCCGCTTGCAATTTTTTCAAAATCTTCGCGTCCGAACTGGTCAATTCGCGCAAGCGATACACCGTCAAACAGTTGAAAATCCATTCAAACAGGGGCAGAATCGTCAAGAACAAAATCGTCGACGTTACGCCGCCGAACAAGCCGTAGCCCATACGAGTGATTACGCCCTGCATATCGGAAAGCCCCGTTGCCTCGTGCACGTCAACAAAAGTCGAAACTTCCAAAAGGAAGATGATTGCGTCAATCGGAATAACGATGAAAATACCGATAAGTACCACCGTAAAACGGGTTTTTGCCTTTCCGCAGAAGAAAATCGCGAGCATACCTGCCGAGAACGAGATGATTAAAGACGAATAGTATTCGTTCCGCGTCAACGCTTGTCCGGGGGAGAAAGTGTCGATAATAAATACGAGCAACGCGCTAACGATGTTCATAAAAATCGCTTCTCTGCGTCCGATTAAAACGTATATCATAAGCGCAACGAACGCCACAGGGCGCGCGTAAATATCAACCTTTTCCCCAATAAACCAAGACATGATAAAATACACGTCAAGCACCGCAAATATCAACGTGATATTCTTCGCGCTCGAGAGCATTGCCTTGTTCTCGAAATAAAAATAGAAATACATGATCGCCAGAAGCAAGAAAATACTAAATAACGCGTATAAATAGTCCGCGCCGTACTCCCGTAAGTGCACGCTAAAATTTTTAATTTCCATGCCTACGACTAAAAACATTGCAATCGCGACAAAGATTATGAAATGCACGAAGAACAGCAACACGCTTTTCAATGTGTCGCTTTTCGTCCATTCTCTGCCGAATTCTCTTACAGCCATCTTTCGTTACTCTCCTTCCACGGTTTCCCCGTCCTTCTTTTTCGGGGTTTTCCGCGTTTTATCTAAAGCGGACTTGTCCGCCGATTTCTCCGCGTCTTTTTCATACGCACGTATAATCCGCATTACCAAGGGATGTCTTACGACGTCCTTTGCCGTCAGTCTACACACCGCAATCCCGTCTACGCCGTCTAAAATATCCGTTGCGTGGACAAGTCCGCTGTCCTTGCCGTCCAAGTCGATTTGCGTAACGTCGCCCGTGACCACCGTCTTACTCCCCTCGCCCATACGCGTCAGGAACATTTTCATTTGCTCTTTCGTCGTATTTTGCGCTTCGTCCAAGATAATAAACGCGTTCGACAGCGTACGTCCGCGCATATATGCAAGCGGTGCGACTTCGATTGCGCCGCGCTCCATGAGCTTGCCGTACGTTTCCAACCCAAGCATTTCCTGCAAGGCGTCATACAGCGGCCGTAAATACGGGTCTACCTTTTCGTGTAAGTCCCCGGGCAAAAAGCCAAGCTTTTCCCCTGCCTCCACGGCAGGACGGGTGAGAATGATTTTTTCCACCTGCTTACTTTTAAACGCCGAAACTGCCATGCAAACCGCCAAATACGTTTTCCCCGTACCGGCGGGTCCGACCCCGAATACGACCGTGTTTTTCTTAATCGCGTCGACGTAGGTCTTTTGTCCGACCGTCTTACACTTGATTTGTTTACCGCGTGCCGTTATTGCGATTACGCCGCTTTCAAGCGTAGAAATTTCGCCCGCGCGTCCCTCTTTTGCCAGCTCGATGCAGTACGCCATTTTCGTTTTATCAATGCTCTCGCTTCCCGCGATTTTCGTCAAAGATGAGAGGACTTCCGCGCCAAGTCTCACTTCGTCCGTATCTCCTTCCAAGTGAATCTTCACGCCGTCTACGTACGCGACGATCCCAAGCTCTCTCGAAAGGAAATTTAAGTTTTCGTCAAACGCGCCTAAAATCCGCGCGAGTCTATCCACCGACCCCGTATCTACAGTGCGTTTGATCCTTTCGATTTTTTCCATATTCGCTCCTTTTCTTTTAAGACTGTGTCACGGAAAACGGCTGATTAGTGATTTATCACGATTTAGGGAGAAAAACACAAGAAAGACAAGCATTATGCAAGGGCGCATACCCTCAAGCCTGACAAGGATTAACCCGAGCATAATGTGATGAATTTCACAGCGTTTTTCCACTAAAATCAACCATGACGTGACAGAGCCTCTTTTAAAAATTCATACTTTGCGTTGCCGTATAAATAAGTTTTACGTGAAACGCGCCGTTCTTTTCTTCGATTTTTTTCTCGGTGATTTCCGTATCGCCACCGATTTCAAGATAAGCGATTGCAAACGCTTCTTCCGCCGTTTCCGCGCTTACATCGCTCTCCCACGCACACAAAAAACGTGCGCGCGCGATGATTTCAACGCGTACCTGCTCCCCTCCTTCAAGGGAAAAACAGTCGTCCGCTATCGATTGCCCTATCTCTACCGCATCCCCGATTTTTACAAGCGGCGTCCCACGCAGTACCGTCAAGGCAATTAACTCGCCCGTATACTTCGATTGCATTTTTCCCGTTTGCGCGTACTCGCTTGCGAACGGACTTAGACGGGTTTCCACAATCAACCGCGTGCCCGATTTTTTGATAGAACAGTATTCCACGCCGTCAAGCGCGAGGATTTGCGAACAAACCCAATCTTCTTTTCCAGACTTATACGGCGCAAACGTTTTGATACCCGCTTTTTCGAGCGCGATGCGCGTTTCACGCGCGTACACGTCCGTTCCTACGTATTCCACCTTGAAAACAAATCGGTCGGCGTAAAGAGTCGTGACGGCAAATAGCAGTCCGCCTAAAAGAAGCCCTACCCGCCCGAACAGTTTTTCAAGCCGTCCGCCAAGCCCCACGCCACCGCAATCGGTCACTTTATAAGGGGCGCAATCCGCGTCGCCGCGCGATTTTGGAAACACCAAAAAGACTTTCTCTAAGTCCTTTTGCCGAACCCTTAGAGATAAATGGGTTTTGTCTAATTTTTTGACGGAATAGAGCGGGATTCCCGCCCGTTTTAGGCGCAGCAGTGCGCGTTCGGGCATTATTCCCTCTATCTTCAGTTTGCGGTAAACGTTCCCCCAAAGGCTCATTTTCCACCGCCCTTGGAAAGCACTTCCACTACCGAAATTTTACCGCTGATTTCCATATCCCCGTCGCAGTATTTTTTAATCGACAGTCTTTCCCCGCGCACCGACACGCGCTCGCGCGCAAAGCACAAAACAATTTTTTCCGACGTAAAATCTTCTACCGCTTTCACGCCCTCAAAATACCCGCCGCCGCTTGGTACAATTACGCAACGATCGCCCGTGATTCCGTCCGCGTTTTTGAAAATTTCTTCGTATAACCGCATACTTACCCCACTTTTCATAGTATATGAGTATGCGGAAAAAGATATGACTTTTTCTAAAACGCGCTATACAGGTATGCGCTGAAGCTTTATCCTAGGATATGCGACAAGTCTTCCTTGCTCTTTTGCGGGTTATCGGTTTTGCAAACAATCGTCAAAATATCACCGCTGCGCAATATTGTGTCGCCGTCGGGAAGAATGGTTTCTTCGCCGCGCGCGATACTGGTCACTCTTGCGCCTTGCGGCCACAGTACGTCTCGGACTTGGCGTTTGTCCGCCAACGCCCCTTTCACAAGCGTGACGGTGAAGATTTCTCTCACCGCGCGTTCGTGGATTCCCGTTTCGTGCTCGTACTGTTCAAGCAGTTCTTCGTAGATACCGTCCGTTCTCGACATTTCGCCGATAATATAGCTAATCGAGACGGCTATGATAACGGGGAGCAAATGCGCGAAACTGCCCGTAAATTCGCAAATCATAACAATGGACGTGATAGGCGCTTTTACGACCGCCGTGAAGAACGCCGCCATACAAATCATCACCATCAAATCCCAATGCGCGCCGTCCATACCCCATTCGAGCCATACTTTATTAAGCAAACCGCCCAAGCACGCGCCGATTGCGATAATCGGAATAAAGATTCCGCAAGGCAACCCTGAACCGACGTTGACCGACGTAATAAAGAACTTTAAAAGCAGGACGGTGATTACTACGCTCGCTGCCATTGTCACGGGCGTTACGCCGCCGTTCGAGCCGAGCTCTTCAATCAAATCGTGTCCGCCGCCCATCGCGCCGACCGCGATCAAGGAAACGACGCCGCCGAAAAATACGGCAATCATAATCCGCAAACCGTGCGTGATTTTCTCATTCTTTAGGCGAATCAATTTGAAAAGCTTACGCATAGCAAAGCAAAATTTATAGAAAAGTACCCCCAAAATACCGCATGCAATCCCCGCCAACAGGACGTAGCCGTAAGAGGATAACGGTAAATCGGCAAAGACGTAAGAATGGAATGCGTTCACAATCTCCATATCAAGAAGATTATAAATGACCGTTCTTGTCAGCATACCGAAAATAACCGAAAACGCCGAGCAAATAAAGACCTCGGGCGTAAGCCGTTTGTAGGCTTCTTCAAAGGCGAACGCAACGCCCGTCAAAGGTGCGCCGCCCGCAACGGCAAGACCGGTACAAGCCCCGCTCGCCGCTTGGTATTTACGAATCATTTGGTTTCGTTTCAAGGTCGCCGCCACGCCGTCCCCTGCGCTCGCGCCAATGAGTACGGACGGACCTTCCGCGCCGATAGAAAGCCCCATAAATATACTCAAAAGACTCGCCGCGAACATCGCGGTCATATCTCTCCACCATTTCAAAGGCACAATACCGCGCGTCGCACCTTCCGCTTGCGGAATCCCGCAGCCGCGGATAACGGACGAAATGTTCACCGCCACACCGAGCAAGAACGCGCCGCCAAAGAGCGCCAAAAAGAGCAAGGGGATAAACTCGCGATGATTTCGTACGTACGCATATACGTTACGGGAAATTTCTTCTCCCTCGTGCGCGAGAATGTTAAAAGCGGTGACGACCGCGCCAGCAAAAATACCCGTAATGCAGCCGACGATTACAAGCTCGATAAAGTTTCGATACAAGCTTCCCTTTTTATTCGGTTTTCCCTTTTCTTTCGTTTCCATAACCGTGTAACTTTTTCCTTACTTTAACTAAACTGCCCTCTGTGCAATTCGGCGTACGCGCCGTTTCTTTCCAAAAGCTCCTTATGCGTACCCTTTTCCACGACTTTCCCCTTGTCCATAACCAAAATACAATCGGAATGTACGACGGTGGAAAGTCTATGCGCGACGACAAAGGACGTTCTGCCCTCCATAAGCTTGGCAAACGCGTCGGAAATTTTCAGCTCCGTGCGCGTATCGATGGACGACGTTGCTTCGTCCAAAATCAGCATGGGCGGTTTCGTGAGCATAATACGGGTAATACAAAGGAGTTGTTTTTGTCCCTCCGAAAGCGCGCCGCCGTCTTTGATTACGGTGTCGTACCCCTTTTCCATGCGCTTGATAAAACTATGCGCATGCGCCGCTTTTGCCGCGGCAATCATTTCTTCGTCCGTTGCCGTCGGTTTTCCCATTTTTAAGTTCTCGCGCACCGTGCCGTTTTTCAGCCATGTTTCTTGCAATACCATGCCGTAACTTTCGCGCAGCGATTTCCGCGTGACCGCGCGAACATCTTTTCCGTCCACGCAAACCGCGCCGCCGTCTACGTCGTAAAAACGCATGAGTAGGTTGATTAGAGTCGTTTTGCCGCTTCCTGTTCTACCGACAATCGCCACCCGTTGCCCGCGCGTAACCGTCAGGGAAAGGTCTTTGATAAGTTCTTGCCCGTCCGTATAAGAAAAGCTTACGTTTTCGAGCGCAACGTTCCCTGCTGTCTGACCCAAAACTTCGCCGTTTACATCGGAAATTTCCTCCCTTTCGTCCATCAGTTCAAAGATTCTACCCGCGCAGGTAAACGCCCCTTTCAGCTCGGTGATAACCCCGGAAATTTCATTAAAAGGCTTCGTGTACTGATTCGCGTACGAAAGGAATTTCGTAAGTCCGCCCACAGTGAATGCGCCCCTGCTTACGTCGAGCGCGCCAACAAGCGCGACCGCCGCGTAAATCAAGTTATTGATAAACCGCGTGGACGGGTTGGTGAGCGAAGAATAGAAAGTCGCGTTCATCGTCGCTTTTTCCAAGCGCGCGTTGATTTCGTTGAACTTTTCTTCGTTTTCTTCTTCGTGACCGAACGCCTTGGTCGTTTTCAGCCCGCCGATTGCTTCTTCCACAAACGCCGTTTGTTGCCCGCGCGTAGCCGTTTGTTCTTTAAAGAATTTATGCGTATGCGTTGCCACAAATCTTGCGACGAACAGCGAAATCGGGGAGGCTAAAACGACAATCAAACCGATTTTCCAGTTCGTCAAAAGCATAAATATAATCGTGCCGAGTATGGTCGCAATCCCTGTCAAAAACTGCGTGAAGCCGAGCAATAACCCATCGGAAAACTGGTCCGCGTCGGCGATAATACGGCTGACCGTATCGCCGTGGGCGTGCGTATCGATATATTGCAAAGGCAGTGCGCCGATTTTACGGAACGCGTCCGCACGCAAGTCTCGTACAACGTTGCAGGAAATACGGTTGTTGCAAAGACTCATGAGCCATTGACAAAGCCCCGCAATCCCCACGACAAGCCCCGTCTTTAAAAAAATTCGTTTCAGCTTCGACCAAGCCACGCCGTACTCCACGATACAGTCGATTGCATCACCGAAAAATACGGGCACGAACAAAGTCGCGCCGACGCTTATAAGCGCGAACACAATCGAACCGATTAAGGAAATGGGGTATCTTCCCACGTATTGTAAAACGCGGCGGAAAGTACCTTTTTTTGCGATTTGTTTTACGGGCGTGTTTTTCATGCTTCCACACCCCCCTCCGCTACGTCGGTGTATTGCGAACGGTAAATTTCACGGTAGACCTCGCACGAGTTCAACAATTCCTCGTGCGTACCGATTCCCACCGCTTTTCCATCGTCAAGCACCACGATTTTGTCCGCGTGCTGTACAGACGAAGCGCGTTGAGAAACGATAAACGTCGTCGTTTTCAGCGTTTGTATATCCTTGCGAAGTTCCGCGTCCGTCGCATAATCGAGTGCGGACGAAGAATCGTCGAGAATCAAAATTTCAGGCTTACGCACGAGCGCGCGTGCAATCGTCAAGCGTTGTTTTTGTCCGCCCGAGAAATTTTTGCCGCCCTGTTCCACTTCCGCGTCCAAGCCACCCTTGCCTTGCACCACTTCGCCGGCTTGCGCGAGTTTGAGCGCAGCGTACAATTCTTCCTCCGTCGCGTCCGCCTTACCCCAAAGCAAGTTTTCACGAATCGTACCCTTGAAAAGACGGGCTTTTTGCGGTACTACGCCGACGCGCTCGCGCAAATATTCTTGCATGCCTGCCGCGCGCACGTCCTTGCCGTCCACGCGTACCTGCCCGCCGCTCACGTCGTAAAAATGGGGAATCAGATTGACCAAGGTCGTTTTTCCCGACCCCGTACCGCCGATGATACCGACCGTTTCACCCCGACGGACCGTGAAAGAAACGTTCTCCAAAGCTTCAGTCCCGCCGTCGTTGTAGCGTGCGGATACGTTGTCGAATACAATAAACGGCTCGTCGTTTTCGAAGTTTACATTTTCCTCGACCGAAATGATTTCAAGCGAGGGGTGCATATCCAAAACGTTTTCGATACGGCTTGCCGAAGCCGCCGCCTTGGCGACGGTGACAATCAAATTCGCGAGCTTGATAAGTTCAATCAAAATTTGTCCCATCAGGTTATAAAGCGCGATGACCTTCCCTTGCGAGAGCGCGCCGCCGTCCACGCGGATTGCGCCCACCCACAAAAGCCAAATGATTGCCGCATTGATAAGTACGAATGTCAGTGGGTTCGTAATCGCCGCGATTGCCCCGACAAATTTACTGCTTCTATTTTGCGCGTCGTTTCTCTCGCGGAAAATTTCCCGCTCTTGGTCTTCTTGGCAAAAAGCGCGGATAACTCTCGCGCCGCCGAGATTTTCACGGGTGGAAAGGAGTACCTTATCCAGCTTGTCCTGCGCCTTTTTATAAAGAGGCATACAAATCAGCATCACCGCGTAAACAACAATCGCAAGCACGGCAATCGTCGCGGCGAATACACCGAACGAACTGGGGTCGATGATATACGCGCAAAGCATCGCGCCGAACACGATAAACGGCGAGCGTAAGAACAAACGCAAAAAAAGATTTATCCCCGTTTGCATCTTATCCACGTCGCTCGTCATACGCGTAAGCATCGTTGCTTCGCCCATTTTGTCAATGTCCTTATAAGACAGTGTTTGCAATTTTTTGAATAAATCCCTACGCACGCCCGCGGACACGCCCGTAGCCACGCGCGCGGAAAAATATTGCGCGGCGACAGCGAAAGCGAAGCCGAGCAAACCGAACGCGCCAAGGAGCAAGCAGGCATTGACGATGTAGCCTTTATCCGCCGAGTACTTCCCGTCCACCGCCAAGCCAAGCCCGTTATCCACGATTGCCGCTACGACGAAAGGCACTAAAAGCTCAAACGTCGCTTCTAACAATTTGAAAAGCGGACCAAGCGCCGTCCGTCCTTTATAGGGTTTGAAATACGCAAAGATTTTTTTCATACGGAATTATTATACCACCTTTTCGCATTAAAATCAAGAGATTTTAATAGGGGTAAAAAAATCCCGCAAAAAAGACAAAAGAAACGACCCGACTTCTGCATCGGATCGCCTCTATTTTATTCTTCTGTTTCAGCGTTCGTTTCCCCTTCAAGTTCTTCCTCGTAAACAATAGGAAGTAAGCCCTCGTAAATCTTTTTAAGAAGCTCGATTTCCAGGAGTCTTGCACCGTCGTCCGTTTCGTCCAACCGCTCGTTCTTGCGGTACATTCTACACGCGTTGATGAAACGGTTTGCAAACACCGCAAATACGATAAAGAAAACCACGCACGCCGCCGCAAAACCGATGGTCAAGCCGATATATTCCCCGCCGCGGGTCGTGAAATTCTTCATGCCGAAGAATGCGGTAAGGATAAAGCAAACGATTACGGGAATTGCGGATACCGCAAAATACAAGCCCCGTTTTAAACGTCTTGCTTTCAAGATTTCTCTACGGCGGCGCTGTTTGCTTTCCACGTCTTGACGGAGCGGCTCTTCTTCCGCCGTCAGTTCGTTTAACCTACCCTTAAAAACGTCCTCGTATTTCTCGCGGATAATATCCGTCGCGGCATAGCCCAAGTCGTATTCCAAGCTCTCGATACTCTCGTTCGCGTATTCGTTCGCAAGCACGTCAGGGTCAGTGAAATCCGCCGTCTTTGCCCGCCAATACCCAACGGACGCTTCCGTCGCTTCGTCGTCGTATTTGAGCGCTTTTTCGTATTTCAGCTCCGCAGACTTAAAGCTCCCCGTCGCCAAAAATTCTTCCCCTTCCTTACAAAGCTGATCGTAGACCGCTTTTTTTGCCAAAGCTTCTTCTTCACGGCGTTTTTTGAGCGCCGCCACTTCTTCAGCGGTAAGCTCGGCAAACGATTCCTCGTTGTCTTCCTCGTCTATCGTCGGGAATGCAAACGAAATTTCACCCTCCGCAAGTTCCGTTTCTTCATTTTCTACATTCTCGTTTTCCGCAAGCTCGTCCGTCGCGTCCACGTATCCGTCTTTCGTCTTTTTTAAACGCACGCCTCTGCCGTATTCGTCGTCAATCATTCTTTCTTCCATACCGTTTTCTCCTTATTCTTCGATTAGGTTGACTTCTTCCTCCGTCAACCTATACGGATTTTTCCAGCCCTTGTTCGCCTTTTGAAAATTCGGGTTTACCGACTGTGCCACAATCGCGCGGAACTTGCCCCTATATCGGCTCTTTGCCCATCGGCAAAGCTCCAACGATTCAAAAATCGCGAATACACAGCTCCCCGAGCCTGTCATCGCCGCGCCAAGCGGCGAAAAACTTTGTAGCTGTTCATACGCCTTTTCTACGTCGCTGTTTATGTGCAGCGCAGGCTTATACAAATCGTTCATCACGTACCTGCCTATGCCCTCTTGGTCATTTTCGCAGGTTGCCTTAATGCAATTTTCCGTAAAACTTTCTCTCCATTCGAGCGTTTTGGGGAGTTCGTCGTACTTTTTATAGCACGCGCCTGCCGACACTTCCGAGCTTGGGCAAAGCAACAAGAAATACAGCTTCGTGTTGGTTTCGATCGGCGTAACGATTTCCCCGCGCCCCTGCATTCTTGCAAAACCGCCCGTCAGCATATATCCCGTATCGCTGCCGAGCTTGTCCGCAATTTCTTTAAGCTTAACGTAATCGGTCACGCCATACAGCTTCGCCATACCGTTCAAAACGCCGCTCACGTCCGCGGAAGAACCGCCGAGTCCCGCGCCCATCGGGATATTTTTATAAACCGTGATATCCGCGCCGTTCGTGCCAAAAGCCTGAGAAAACGCTTCCGCCGCTTTCAGCGCGTTGTTCTTTTCGGGGGGAATGCTTTCACTGCCGAGTCCGTGCATAGTCACGCTACTCAGCGGATTTTTGCGTTTTTTGAGCACGATTAGGTCAAAAACGTCGATACTGCATACAAAAGAATCGAGCATGTGATACCCCTGCTCCACGCCCGTGATTTCGAGCGTTAAATTCACTTTTGCATACGCTTTGATCTTTACTTTGTTCATGCCCTATACCCAAAATTGCGGTGGGGAACACCCCACCGCGAGATTGTTCTTATGCTATTTTACCATATTATTTCCAAAATTTCAATATTTTAAAGCATTTTCTCTGTGTTTTTCCGTATTTTTCCGTATTTTTTAGCGAATCTGCCGATAAACGTAGATTTTATCCGTTTCAGAGAGCGGGAATTTTAAATCGGGATTGCTCTTTTCCAGCTCCTCGGGCGAGCAGCGGAGTTTTTTGGCTACCGACCATAAATCCGCGCCCGCGCCCGGTAAATACACCGAAAACGCGCTTTCTTCCGCTTCGTAGGCTTCCCCTTCTTCGAGCTGAGATACATATTCCCATTCCCCGTTCGCATAACTGCGGACGCAAAGTTTCAAAACCCCTTCCGCTTCTATTTCTCCCGTGCGCTTTCTACGCACGTTGATTGCGCAAATCAACCCGTCCGCTTCCACGACGTCCCCCTGCGCGTCCAAAGGAAAAGCAAAGGGCAACGAGAGAGAAACGCTCCGTTTCGAGCCGTCCCCGCCCGCAAAAATAATTTCCGCAAGCGCCGCGCCCTCCGCCTCAAAGCCGTTTTCCGTCTTTTTGCAGGAAATTTCCACTCGCGGCAACACCGCCGCTTGCAGGACGATTTCACCTTCCACAGCAGGCGAAATTGCCGCGACGCCGCTCACTCTTTCCACCTGTTTTTGTACGTTCGTCAAATACCTGCCCCCGCCCTTTTTCTTATGCAAAGTCAAAGGCGCGGATACGGAGTAGCCGTCTTGAAGCACTTCGATTTCTTCCTTGACGTGGACGAAACAGTCCGCCGCAAGGGTGTAGGAAAACACGATTTTGCTCTTTCCTTTTTCTTCGTCCGCTCCCACCGTCAAATACGCGGATTTCACCTGTACCCGCGCGCTTGCCGTCGTCCCCCCAAACGCTTCGTCGCAAGGCACTTGCATGCGGAAAGGGGTGAGTCGTTCATACGAACAAACCCGTTCGTCCGCGGTCAGTACGCAAATATTCAACGCGATTTCCCCTTCGAGTTCGATTTGACCGCCCTCCGCTTCCACTCGGTAGACCATCGCGCGCTCGCTATGCAATAAGACGTCGCCCACGTAATCGGAATCGAATTCGTCCTCACCGTCCGTTTCCCCGGTCACACATACGCTTTTATGGACGGTGATGGGCGCCGTTTTGATAATCATCCCTTCGCCACCCGTCAAATATTCCATTTGTTTGCCGCCGTAAACGAGAATTTCCGCGCCGACGATAACGGAAAAATATAAGCCCGAACCTTCTCTACGCCATGCAACGTTTTCGGCGCGAAGCGCCGTCTTTGCAAAACACGCAGGCGTTACGGCTTTCCCTTCCGCTTTATGAAAAAACTCTACACCGCGCTCCGCGCGGCAAACTTTTCTATCCCCGTCCTCGTAAACAACGGTCAGCATCACTTTGCCCCCGTATTTCACTTCGCCGTCCGCGCAAACGCTTTCGGTAGGCACGGTTTTTGCTTCCACCGCCAAAATACTGCTAATCTCACTACCTGGCAAACGACATTCCACCATCGACTGTCCGTTCAGACTCGCCACTTCGCCTATAAAACGGTAGGTTTCTATTTTGGGTTGCACAAACATCTTTCTTTACTCCTCCTTGCACTCGCCGTACTTGCTTTTCTATCCTATGCTAAATACATTTGTAATATACCAAGTTTTGGAAAAAGGGTATAAACGAAGAACGGCGGGCGCATACTTATTGTATGATTAAGCCAAGTAAAAATATTGCGGACGTAAAGAGATTAGTCAATGACTGCCGCGCGCAACGGGTCGCCGTGCGCGTAAATTTAGGTAGAAACAAAAGCGTAAGCTATTCGGGCATCCTTTCGGGCATTTATCCCTCCCTGTTTACCGTCAAACCTGACGAGGAGGGTTTTTTAGGAAAGACTTCCTATTCTTATTCCGACTTACTTTGCGGAAACGTTAAAATCAAAAAGCTTGAAAATAAGGAAGCGTGAAAAGCTCGATTTTATTAGACAAAGCCGCCTGCGGAGAATCCGTAGGCGGCTTTGTCTTCAATTTTTATTTTTCCTCGATTGATAACTCAAATACTTGACCGTTTAAAAATTCAACGTGCAAGGATTCTTCTTTCGACGTCGTATTACTATTATATCACTCTCTTTATCCAAATTACAACTATTTTTCCGAGAAAGAGAGTAGCATATATTGTAGAATGATGTCTTTGTTTGGTGGATTATGTCGAAACTTTCTATAAGACTTAAAGAATTGATGGAAGAAAACGCTATAAATGAATCGGAATTGGCTGTGAAGTCGGGTATAGATAATTCTAGTATTTCCGATTTTTTACTAGAAAAACACGCTCCGTCCTATAATACTTTTGTCAAATTATTATCTCATTTTAATTGCTCCGCCGATTATTTGTTGGGTTTGACGGATATTCACACCGACCAAGTTCTACATCCTGTCTTGCCCTTTCAAGAGCGTTTACGAGCTGTTATGAAAGAGCAGAAAATAACGCACCAAAAAATGATTGAAACCATGCCGGTTTCTTCTTCCGTTTTATATAAATGGGTCAGCGGTAAAAGTTTACCTAACGCGGAAACACTTATTCGTATTGCGAATTTTTTGGAATGCTCGGTCGATTATTTAATTGGGCGCATAAGATAAAATAAAAAATCCCGTAACCGTGTACGCGGTTACGGGATTTTTTATCACTCGCTCAGCACTTTTTTCAAGAACTGACCTGTATAGCTATTCTTCACTTTTGCAACGTCTTCGGGCGTGCCCTCGCAAACGATTGTACCGCCGCCGTTGCCACCTTCAGGACCAAGGTCGATGATATAATCCGCCGTTTTAATCACGTCAAGATTATGCTCGATAACGAGCACCGTATTCCCGCCCTCGCGCAGTTGCAGCAAAATCTTAATCAGTTTATCCACGTCGTAGCTATGCAACCCCGTTGTCGGCTCGTCCAAAATATAAAGGGTCTTGCCCGTCGAGCGCTTTGCAAGCTCCGTCGCAAGCTTCACACGTTGCGCTTCGCCGCCCGAAAGCGTCGTAGAACTTTGCCCAAGCTTGATATACCCCAAGCCCACGTCGTTCAGGGTCTTGATTTTATTATAAATCATGGGCACGGGCGCAAAAAATTCACACGCTTCTTCCACCGTCATGTCGAGTACGTCGAAAATACTCTTACCTTTGTACTTAACTTCCAGAGTTTCACGATTATATCTCCGTCCGCCGCACACTTCGCAGGGTACAAAAATGTCGGGCAAGAAGTGCATTTCAATTTTTATAATCCCGTCGCCGAAACAATGCTCGCAACGCCCGCCCGAGACGTTGAACGAGAACCTGCCTGCCTTATACCCCCTTTCTTTCGCGTCAGGCGTCATGGAAAACAAGTCGCGAATGGCGTTGAAAACACCCGTATACGTCGCAGGATTGCTTCTCGGCGTTCTACCGATTGGGGACTGGTCGATGTCGATTACTTTATCAAAATACTCCACGCCGCTTACCTTGTCAAACTCGCCCAGCTTGTGTTTTGAGCCGTTGTGCGTGTTCGACAAAAGCGGATAAACGATTTCGTTGACCAAGCTCGACTTCCCGCTCCCCGAAACCCCCGTCACCGCCGTAATCAACCCCACGGGAATTTTTACGTCAATATTTTTGAGGTTGTTTTGCTTACAGCCGTAAAGCTCAAGCCACTTCTCCGACGGCGCTTTCCGAACGGCAGGCGTGATAATCTTACGTCTGCCCGCAAGATAGTCGCCCGTGATAGAACGGGGCTCGTTCATGATCGTTTTTTGGTCTCCGCAAGCAACGACTTCCCCGCCGTGTACGCCCGCTTTCGGGCCGATGTCCACGATATAATCCGCCGCGCGCATTGTGTCCTCATCGTGCTCGACGACGATTAGGGTGTTGCCCAAATCCCGCAAACCTTTCAAAGAGTTGAGAAGTTTTTCATTGTCGCGTTGGTGTAAGCCGATACTCGGCTCGTCGAGAATATACAGCACCCCCGTCAACGCGCTGCCGATTTGGGTCGCCAAACGGATACGCTGACTCTCCCCGCCCGACAGCGTGACCGCCGTTCGCGCAAGGGTCAAATAGTTCAAACCCACGTTCCGCAAGAAACCCAAGCGGTTATTGATTTCTTTGATGATTGCATCTGCTATCAAATGCTCGGTGGGCGTAAGGACTTCCAAAAGTCCGTCCATGAACGCGCAAAGTCCGTCCACTGAAAGTTCGCAAAGTTCCCAAATATTCTTCCCGCCGACGGTGACCGCCAACGCTTCCTTTTTTAAACGTTTCCCGTTACAGCTATCGCACGGCGCGCTCCGCATTAGGCGCTCAATATCACTCTTTACGCCGTCCGATGACGTCGTTCCGTATCTGCGCTGTAAGTTGTTGACGTACCCTTCCCACGTCTTTCTAAAACTACCCGAAAAGGAACGGGTCTTGTACTGCATATCCACCGCGCGGTCGCTGCCGTACATTAAGACGTCATAAACGCCTTCGGGCAAGTCTTTCACGGGCACGTCAAGCGAAAAATCATACGCTTTAGCGAGCGCGGAAAGCTCCATAAGCGCCATGGACGCCGAGCCTAAGTTCCAGCCCGTGACTTTCATTGCGCCTTCGCGCAAAGTTTTGTTCTTATCGGGACAAATCAGGTCGGGATCGACAAACTGTTTAAAGCCCAGCCCTGAACAAGTCGGACACGCACCATATACCGTATTAAACGAGAACATTCTCGGCTCGATTTCTTCCAAAGATACGCCGCAATCGGGGCAAGCGTAATTGACGGAATACAATTCCTCCGCACCGTCACGGTCGATTACTACGAGCCCCTCAGCGAGTTTTAACGCCGTTTCCAAGCTATCCGTCAAGCGTTTTTGAATACCGTCCTTTACAACCAAACGGTCGACAACAACGGAAATATTATGCTTAAGATTCTTTTCAAGCTTGATTTCTTCCTGTAAATCATAGACGATTCCGTCGATTTTTACCCTACCGTAACCGCTCTTTTTAAAGCCTTGCAGTTCCTTGACGTACTCGCCTTTTCTGCCGCGAACAACGGGCGCGGTGACCAAAATCTTGCTGCCCGTCGGCATTGCCATAATCTTATCGCAAATCTCGTCTACCGTTTGACGACGGATTTCTCTACCGCATTTCGGACAGTGGGGAACGCCGATTCTTGCAAAAAGCAAACGGAAATAATCGTAAATTTCCGTGACCGTACCCACCGTGGAACGAGGGTTTCTCGACGTCGTTTTTTGGTCGATAGAAATAGCGGGCGAAAGCCCGTCGATGCTCTCGACGTCGGGTTTTTCCATTTGCCCCAAGAACTGGCGGGCATAGGAGGACAAGCTCTCCACGTACCGTCTTTGCCCCTCGGCGAAAATGGTATCGAACGCAAGCGTGGATTTCCCGCTTCCCGAAAGCCCCGTAAATACGGTGAGTTTGTTTCTCGGAATCGTCAAATTCACGTTTTTCAAATTATTCTCTTTTGCGCCTTTTATTACGATTTCTTCTTGCATTTTTTTATCCTATTTTATCGTTCAACCCGTACATGGGTACTTATTTTTGCTTATTTCTCTTATCGCATCGCCTTGCGAAGCTTTAGTTTTAGTTCGGATATCTTTTCACGAATCTCTATTGCGCGCTCGAAATCAAGCTGTCCACTCGCCACTTTCATCAGTGCTTTCAGTTTCTCGATTTCGTCGGGAATATCCTGCATCTTGATATCGTCGTCCGTCTTTTTCTTCGTAATATTTAAGGTGGACTTGACTTCTTTGATAATCGTTTTCGGGATAATTCCGTGCGCTTTGTTATATTCGTCCTGTACACGGCGACGGCGGTTTGTCTCACCGATGGCACGTTTCATACTGTCCGTGATTACGTCCGCATACATCAGCACTCTGCCCTCGCTATTTCGCGCTGCGCGCCCAATCGTTTGAATGAGCGCCGTATCGCTACGAAGAAAGCCTTCCTTGTCCGCGTCCAAAATCGCCACCAACTTAACCTCGGGTAAGTCGAGTCCCTCTCGAAGCAAGTTGATACCGCAAAGCACGTCGAATTCGCCCAGTCGAAGCCCGTTGACAATGTCGATTCGCTCCAACGTATCGATGTCGCTGTGCATATATTTGACCTTAATTGCATGCTCTTTTAAATAGTCGGTAAGTTCTTCCGCCATACGCTTAGTGAGAGTGGTAATTAAGACCCTGCCCCCGTCGTTTACCGTATTTTTGATTTCCGAAAGCAAGTCGTCGATTTGTCCTTTCGTCGGTCTTACGGTGATTTCGGGGTCGAGCAAGCCCGTCGGCCGAATCAGTTGCTCCACCTTTTGCCCTGCCTGCTCTAATTCATACGCTGCAGGGGTCGCGGAAACACATATGAGCTGCGGTACGCGCGCGTCAAACTCGTCGAAAGTAAGCGGGCGGTTATCGTATGCCGCGCGCATTCTAAATCCGTAATCAACTAAGTTTTTCTTCCTCGACAAATCGCCGTGGTACATCGCGCGAATTTGCGGAATCGTCATGTGACTCTCGTCAATAAACACCAAAAATTCCCCTGACGGAAAGTAGTCCAAAAGGGTAAAAGAGGGTTGTCCCGGCGTTCTGCCGTCAAAATAGCGACTGTAATTTTCAATGCCGCTGCAATACCCGATTTCGCGCATCATTTCCAAGTCGTGCTCGGTACGCTGTTTCAAGCGTTGCGCTTCCAAAATTTTTCCGTCTTCTTCAAAAGCGCGGACTTCTCCTTTCAAGTCTTCTTCTATCATTGCAAGCGCGCCTTTCAGTTTTTCCGTGCCGACGGCGTACTGACTTGCGGGGAAGATTGCGACGTGGGAAAGCTCGTTAAGCTTGTTGCCCGTGAGCGCTTCCACCTCGTAAATTTTTTCGATTTCGTCACCCCAAAACTCCAAGCGAATCGCCACTTCGGAATTAGATGCGGGAAAAATTTCAAGTGCATCGCCGCGGACTCGGAAAGTCGAACGTTTAAAATCCACGTCGTTTCGCGCATACTGTAATTCGATGAGCTTGCGCATCAGTTCGTTTCTTTCCCATTCCATACCGGGGCGTAACGATAAGGACAAGCGGAAGTATTCTTCCGGCGCGCCAAGCCCATAAATACAGGAAACGGACGCCACAACGAGTACGTCTTTCCGTTCCATCAGTGAGCCGGTTGCGCTGTTGCGCAGTTTATCGATTTCGTCGTTCATACTCAAATCTTTTTCGATATAGGTGTCGGTAGACGGAATATAGCTTTCAGGTTGATAATAATCGTAGTAGGAAACAAAATACTCTACGCGGTTTTCGGGGAAAAACTCCCGAAACTCATTGCAAAGTTGCGCCGCGAGGGTTTTGTTGTGCGCAATTACAAGGGTCGGGCGATTTACGTTTTTGATAACGTTTGCCATCGTGAACGTCTTACCGCTGCCCGTTACGCCGACAAGGACTTGGGTGCGCATACCGTCCAAAACGCCTTCCGTCAGTTTTTCAATCGCCTGCGGCTGATCGCCGGTTGGCGCGAATGGGGAATGTAATTTAAAATCCATTATTTTTGATCTCCGCAGGGTATTTTTGTAAACAAATGTTTGTTTACGGTGTCTATTATAGCACAGACACTGAAAAAAGTAAAGAAAAAACGGATATTATTTAAAATATCCGTTTCAAAATCACACCGACGAAAAACGCTACGACCGCGGACGCAACCGCCCAAAAAATTTTGCGGTAGGTTTCCCTTTTCATTTGCACGTAACCGCGCTTAAAAGCATACCCGTTGGCGCGCAGGGAAATGACGTACATTTTTTCCCCTTTTCGTTCAGAAGATAAAAGCTCGAAATAGTCGTCCAATGCAAGCTCGCTCAAAATTTTCTCAAGCAATTCTTCCGTATAACCTTTTTTCGGTGGAAACTGTGCCAAAAGCTCGGCAGGAGAGAGCAAACACACACCCTTTTCATGACAAAGGGCGTACACCGTATTCATCACTTCCGCTTCGCGCCTACTCAACATTTTCCAATTCACCCCGTACACGGTATGCCCATTTTGAACAAAACGGACGTTTTTACGCATTTAGTATATACGAAAATAGGTATTCTTATGCGAAATTTTTCCTTGAAGTTCCACTCTCCTCGTTATTTATGCCAAAATAAAGAGCGAGAAAAAGGAAGCGCGAGTCGCGCCTTTGGCAGCGCGCCCTGGTGAACAATTATCAATTGTTCAGGTTGCCTAACAAGTTTACAATATTTCAAGCACGCAACGCAACCCGTTTGCTCCCGCAAACGCCTCCACCCTCGACTCGCGTCAGTAATCACATAATCTTCCAAAAAGAAAAACGCACCGTTTAGGTGCGTTTGTCTTTTTGTCTTTCATGCGCACAACTGATTTTTTACGATTTAATTCACTGTACCCGAACTCCCCGCTTTTTATTTATTACTTTTGAAATTTGTAGGTTAAAAATTCTGGATTTACCTTGTAAATATTTTCTTTTTTCTTATTAACATCTTTAATTAAAATATCATAATCAGCCAAACCATTTAATATCTTTAATGCCCCCGCTTTTGACATTTTGCTATGGGTATATTCTAAAAACGTTTTATAATTAAAATATCTATCGGGATTATGAACAATTATCTTTTTCAAATATCCCCATTCCGTAGAAGTTAAAGTTTCACCTGTTTTAGAAAGTTGTTGCTTGATATTTTCTAAATTTTTATAAAGCAAGCTATACTTAATAGATGTTTCTAGCATATAACCCAAAAAATAAGTTAAATCATTAAAAGTATTTCTTGTGTTAGAAATAGCTTGATAATACTCTTTTTTATTATCATTAATAGCCTCGCTAATAAACATAGGAGAGTCAATCAAATGAAAAATATGATTTAACCAAAATGATACCATTCTTGCAGTTCTTCCGTTATAGTCAAAGTATGGATGAACATAAAGAATATAATAATGGCAAATATGGGGAAGTAACGCTCTATAAATTTTTATATTTGCGGGATTATTTACGAAAGCGAATAAACTTTCCATACACTCATCAATGATATTTTCAGGCGCACCTGCATATCCCCCAACCCAAACAGGCTCATGACGATAAAAAGCATCTTTCTTTAATTTTTGATCTTCCTCCAAGCAATCAAAACTTAATATGTTGTACAATTTCAATAGATTTTCTTTGTTAAACGTAGGATTTTCTTCAAAAATAAATTGAATTGCATTTAACATATTCTTAATGATAACATCATTTTTATCAATCAAATTTTTCTTCTCGTAAATTTCCTTTATCCTTTTGTGCGTTGTCGGAACATTTTCTACATTTAAAGTTCCTTCAACTTCCGAGAAAACTCTTGGCATCAACATATCTTCTATATTTCTATTGAAAATCGTTTCTTGATTTACTTCGAAATCTTCAATAACCATCGATAAATACTCACTATGAGTTAAAGCCAAATATTTTCCATTGACAAAAAAACAATATTTTGAATTAAATGTTTTTAATGGAAGTAGTTGAATGAATTTATCTTCTTGTTCAACTAAACTTTCTTTATCTTTCAAAAATTGAGCTAATTCATCTTTAGAAAACATAAACCCTAATTTTTGGTTATATCTTAAATCGTCAATTGTATAGTACTCATTTCCTAATATCAATTTTAATATTTCTTTTTTTTCCATTTTTAATCTCCTTATAACCAAGGTATCTATTATTGTAAACTATTTTTTTACATTTGTCAATAATATCGTAAACCATATTGTAAACTATTTTTGTCGAAATTTTAGTTTTTTATACATTTTCTTTGAGTTTTGACATTATATCATTTATTTTTCATTTGTCAACAGGGTACTGCCAACTTTTTTATTATTTATATTTCCTACTCTAAAAACTTTTTATTGTCAAGAGTTTTTCGAGTAGAAAATAAATATATTGCCGTTTTGGAACAGGATGACGGCAAACCTGACCGTCTATTATTTCTTGGACGGATTTTTATTTAGTTGTTCTTTTTTCCATTTTTCAAATTCTTCTTTTCCTTTCTCCGTTTCGAAGTATTTTTGAATTGCGGGTAGCAACGCTCTTGCGAGCGAATCGATAACAAAATCGGGATAACCCGTTTTGTTTTTCTTCTTTCTCGTAAACGTACCGCC
>JAFTQI010000005.1 GCA_017462825.1 Clostridia bacterium
GCTCATTTACGCACAGTAAACTCCCGTCGGCAAATCCGCGCCCTTCTTGAACTGCTCGTATCTAAATCGCGAAGACGGGGCGCATTTCTTCGTCGGGCTTGCGTTTTGCCTTGCTCATTTACGCACAGTAAACTCCCGTCGGCAAATCCGCGCCCTTCTTGAACTGCTCGTATCTAAATCGCGAAGACGGGGCGCATTTCTTCGTCGGGCTTGCGTTTTGCCTTGCTCATTTACGCATAGTAAACTCCCGTCGGCAAATCCGCTCCCTTCTTGAACTGCTCGCGTCTAATTCGCGAAGTATTTTAATCAGTCGTTATAGAGGAAAGAATAATTAGATATAAGGAAGGCAATACATACCACGAAAAGGAGAGAAATTATGTGGTTTAAGAACCTTCGTGCCGATATTAAAGCGGCAAAAGCAAACGATCCTGCCGCGCGAAACTCTTTTGAAGTTTTGCTTACTTACTCGGGCGTGCACGCGCTCGCGTGGTATCGTGTGGCGCGATTTTTTCACAAAATTAAATTAAAGCTTATTGCGCGAATCATCAGTCAAACGACTCGTTTTTTCACGGGGATCGAGATTCACCCTGGTGCGAAGATTGAGGGGGGCGTTTTTATCGATCACGGTATGGGTGTGGTCATCGGCGAGACTGCCGAAGTGCATAAAGGCGTAGTCATTTATCAAGGCGTAACGCTTGGCGGCACGGGCAAGGAGCGCGGTAAACGCCACCCAACCGTCATGGAAAACGTCATGATTTCCGCAGGCGCGAAAGTGCTTGGAAATATCGTGATAGGTGCGGGCGCGAAAATCGGTGCGGGCGCGGTCGTGTTAAAGGAAGTTCCGCCGTACGCGACGGTCGTAGGCATTCCGGGCCGTATCGTGCGTATCCGTACGCCCGACGGAAAGGACGCGACCCATTCGGGAATTATTGCCGTTCAAGCGGCGAAGCTGACGGGGGATTCGCAAGCTGCGCAAACCCAAGAAAATAAGGAAAATGAAGGGAAAGACCGTACCGTGTACGAGTCGAAGGAGTAAAAAGATGAAAATTTACAATTCACTGACGAAGAGAAAGGAAGAATTTATCCCCCTTGACGGGAACAAGGTAAAAATGTACGCTTGCGGTATCACGGTGTCGGGCGAAGCGCATATCGGGCACGGCTATCAAGCGTTGATTTATGATATTATGCGTAAGTATTTGAAAAAGATCGGCTATGACGTAACGTATGCGCGCAATTATACGGACGTGGACGATAAAATTATCGCAAAATCCCACGAAACGGGGATTCCTGCGGACGAGTATGCGGCGAAAATGATTGAAAATATCAACGGCGTTATGGAAAAATTCCACGTGGACGATCCCGACGTGTGGCTCAAAGCGACGGAAAACATCGACAATATCATTGAGTTTGTTTCCCAACTTATTGAAAAAGGACACGCGTATCCGACAAAAAACGGGGACGTTTATTTCGACGTTGCCTCTTTCCCCGGGTACGGTAAGCTTTCCAACCGCAACATTGAAGACGCGTTGGACGGCGTGCGTGTCGATAATGATGACGAAAAGAAAAACGCGTACGATTTCGCGCTTTGGAAAAGTGCGAAGCCGGGAGAAATTTACTGGGAATCCCCTTGGGGTAAGGGCAGACCGGGCTGGCATATCGAGTGCTCGGCGATGAATAGGGAAGCATTCGGCGAACAAATCGATATCCACGGCGGCGGCAGGGATTTGATTTTCCCGCACCATGAAAACGAAATCGCGCAAACGGAAGCTTTGACGGGCAAACAGTTTGTTAAGTATTGGACGCATAACGGTCTTATCAAGGTCAACGGACAAAAGATGAGTAAATCGCTCGGCAATTCTTTGCTCTTGGACGAACTGCTTGAAAAGTATTCCGACGAAGCGGTGAAATTTGCGCTTTTGCAAACGAACTATCGCAACGATATCAATATTACGGACGATTTGTTCCCCGAAGCGGAAAAGCATTTGTACGATTTCTATTCCTTGCTCGCTCTCATCGAAGACGTGATGATGAAATTCAAGGGTATGGAACTTACGTTTGAAAGCGAAGACGTGGCGCGCGCGGCGGATTATGCGCAAAAGGTGGAGGACGAATTCAACGCTTGCATGAGCGACGATTTCAACACCGCGCTTGCCCTTTCTAATCTTTTCGGGTACTTCAAAGATATCAAAAAGTGGCTTTCCGAAAGCAAGACGGGGAGTATGTTCATGGCGCTTAGCGTTGCGGTGCAAATCCGCACGACGTATAAGTTGCTCGGCTTCTTCACGAAAAACGCCAAAGAATACAAGGCTTGGTATGAATCGAAAACTGTAGTGGAAATTCCGGCGGACGTACAAGCGGTTGCGCAAGAGCGTTGGGAAGCAAGACAAAACCGAGACTGGGCGAAGAGCGACGAGCTTAGAGTAAAGCTTGCGGAAATGGGCTATTCGGTTAAAGATAGCAAAACGGGCTATGAACTTACGAAAAATTAAAACAACACGGCGATTGAACGCTTGACAAAGACAAGGTTTTACATTTATAATGTAAAAGAAAATCAACCCATAGAGGAAAATCTTATGAAAACGTATACCGGACAATCTTTAAGAGAAATGTATCTCGGCTTTTTTAAGGAAAGAGGACACAAAGTGATTCCCTCCGCTTCCCTAATTCCCGAAAACGACCCGACCGTTCTTTTCACGACGGCGGGCATGCATCCGCTTGTGCCTTATCTTCTCGGGGAAAGACACCCTGCCGGCAAACGCCTCTGCGACGTGCAAAAGTGCGTGCGTACGGGCGATATCGACGACGTGGGCGACGAAAGACACTGTACTTTCTTCGAAATGCTTGGCAACTGGTCGCTTGGAGACTATTTCAAGGAAGAAATGATTCCTTGGAGCTACGAGTTCTTGACGGGTGAAAATTATCTCGGGATTCCCGCGGACAAAATCGCCGTCACTGTATTCGGCGGCGACGATACCCTCCCGCGTGATGACGAGGCGGCGGCACTTTGGGAAAAAGCAGGGATCAAGAAAGAAAATATCTATTTTATGCCTCGTGAAAACAACTGGTGGGGACCTGCCGGTTTGACAGGCCCTTGCGGTACGGACACCGAAATGTTCGTTATCCGTAAACCCAAATGTTCGCCTACCTGCAATCCCGACTGTAACTGCGGCGCGTTCCTTGAAATTTGGAACGACGTATTTATGCGCTTTAATAAGCAAGCGGACGGCAGTTTTACCGAACTTTCGCAAAAGAACGTGGACACGGGTATGGGTTTGGAACGCGCTTTGTGCGTTTTGAACGGCAAATCGAGCGTGTATGAAACGGATATTTTCGAAAACGCAATCAAGGTAATTGCGGAGCTTACGGGCAAGAACTACAGCGACGACGAAGAAACGACGAAATCTTTCCGCGTATTGCTCGACCATTGCCGCACAGCGACCTTTATGCTCGGTGATGAAAAGGGTATCGTGCCCTCGAACACCGACCAAGGCTATATTTTGAGAAGAATTATCCGCCGCGCGGTGCGCTACGGAAGAAAAATTAATTTGCCCGAAGGCAGTCTTTCCAAGATTTCGGAAGCGTTCATCGAATACTACAAGGACGTTTATCCCGAGCTCAATATTAACCGCGAAAAGATTGCGGAAGAACTTGCAAAGGAAGAAGGAAAGTTCACTAAGACCTTGCAACAGGGCTTGAAAGAATTTGAAAAGTGTATCGGCGGTATCGAACGCAAGAACGCGTTTATGAGCCAACAAAACCCCGACTACGTGCCTGAAACGGTCATCGGCGGGAAACAGGCGTTCCGTTTATACGACACCTACGGTTTCCCCGTAGAAATCACGGACGAAATGGCGAAAGAACGCGGATTTACCGTCGATATTGACGGCTATAAGGCGGCGTTTGAAGAACACCAAAACAAGAGTAAGGCGGGCAGCGAGCAAAAATTCGCGTGCGGTCTTGCCGATCATAAGGAAGCGACGACGGCGCTTCATACGGCAACCCACTTACTCCACGCAGCGCTGAAAAAGGTATGCTCGCCCGATGTAAACCAAAAAGGCTCGAACATCACCGAAGAAAGATTGCGTTTCGATTTCAATCTTCCCCAACCTATGACTGCGGAACAAATTAAAGCGGTTGAAGATATGGTCAACGAAGTCATTAAAGCGGATATTCCCGTTGTGATGAAAGAAATTTCGCTCGATGAAGCAAAAGCGGAAGGGTTCACGGGCTTGTTTGAAAGCAAGTACGGCGAAGTGGTAAAAACCTACACCATAGGCGATTTCTCGAAAGAAATTTGTGGCGGTCCGCACGTGGAATCGACGGGCAAACTTGGTAAGTTCAAAATTCAAAAAGAACAAAGCTGTGGCAGCGGTTTGCGCCGTATTAAAGCGGTTTTGGAATAAAATAGACAGGGCAGGTACGCGATGAACGAAACCGTGGCTTCGGAAACAATCAAAAAACTCACCGCGCCGTTCTTTGAAAAGGGATTTACTTTCGAGTATTTCTATCAAAAGGGCGGGGATAGTAGCTGTGTGTATATTTGTCGCTATAAAAAGGGCAGAGATTTTTTCGATTGGCGTGAAGTTTCGGGTGCGGAGGAAATCCACATCGTCGTTTGCGTGAACGGAGAATTTCAGTTCCCATCGCTCAAATACCTTTTCAAAAAGGAGTATAGGGCGTTTAAGTGGAAACATCTTTTCTCTAAACCCACTTATGCGGAAAAGCGCGCGTTTGTAGCGAGCCTTTTATGCAAGGAGCTTGCAAGCGGAAAACCTGACTTTTTTGGAATCAAATTATAAGGAAGCATAGAAAAGCCCGACGGCATTTGCCGTCGGGCTTTTCTATGCAAAATGTAGAGGTTTACTTTTTGAGTTCCAAAGTGCGTTTATACGCTGCCGTCACCGCGTCGATAGTCGCGCCGCGGAAACCTGCCGTTTCCAAAGCATGAATCCCTGCTATCGTTGTGCCACCGGGGGAACAAACCGCGTCTTTCAAATCGGCGGGATGCCCGAATTCTAAGAGCATTTCCGCCGCGCCGAGCAGGGTTTGCGCCGCGTATAAAGCCGCTTTATCACGAGGTACGCCGCATTCTACCGCACCGTCCGCGAGCGCTTCCGCAAACGCGTATACAAATGCCGGTCCGCAGCCCGAAAGTGCGCTGCCTGCGTCGATTTTATCTTCGGGGATTTTATCGAATACGCCCGCCTTTTCAAAAACGGATAAAAATTCTTTTTCCGTCGCCAAATCTACGCTAGCAACCGTGTATAAAATCATACCTGCGCCAAGCGCAACGGGGGTGTTGGGCATGATTCGAATCACGGGCAAGTCCGCGCCGATAAAGGTTCGGATAGCTGAAATGGATAAGCCTGCCGCAATCGTAATCACCGTGACGTTTGTTCTTGCTTTCAGTTCGCTTGCAAAGTCCGCAATCGCGCTCGCCATTACTTGCGGTTTTACGGCGAGGAGGACGAAGTCCGCATTTTTTGCAATATCCTTTGCGTCCGTTACGACCGCGCCGTATTCCCTATGGAATTTGTCCGTTTTTGCTTTGTCAAAATCGCACACGGCAATCTTTGCGCCGTCAATGCTTTTCGCCGCCGCGGTTACGAGCGCGCCGCCCATGTTTCCGCAGCCGATAAAACCGATTTTATATTTTGCCATAATAAACTCCTTAAACGCTAAAATTTGCTTGCGGTGGCTCACCGCTTATCTGATTTGACCGTTTCCGCGCACGATATATTTATACGAGCAAAGTTCTTCCAAACCCATCGGTCCGCGCGCGTGTAATTTTTGCGTGGAAATCCCGATTTCACAGCCCTTGCCGAACTCGCCGCCGTCAGTAAAACGGGTGGAAGCGTTCAAGTATACCGCCGCGCTGTCGATGCAAAGCGCAAACTTTTCAAGCGCGCTCTCATCCTCGCTCACAATGCAATCGCTATGACGGGTGGAATGGGTGCTAACATGTTTAATAGCTTCTTCCAACGATTTTACCACTTTGATTGCCAAGATGTAGTCCAAAAACTCGGTGTCGAAATCCGTTTCGCTCGCCGCTTTGCTACTAGGCAAAATTTTCAATGCTTGCTCATCTACGCGAAGTTCTACGGCGGGCAAAGATTTTTCTTCACGGTCTTTGCAAAGCCGTTTTTCAAGCAAGGGAAGGAATTTTTCGGCGATTTCTTCGTGCACCAAACAAACCTCCTCCGCGTTACATACGGACGGACGGGAAGTTTTTGCATTCTCAATAATGTTGAGCGCTTTTTCGATATTTGCCGCTTTATCGACGTATACGTGACAAATGCCCGTGCCCGTTTCAATGCAAGGCACTTTTGCGTTTTCCACGCAAGCGCGAATCAAGCCCGCGCCGCCGCGCGGAATAAGCGCGTCTACGTATCCGACCGCCGTCATCAGCTCCGTTGCGCTTTGACGGGAAACGTCCTCTACAATATTGATAAAGTCGGGGTTCAACGACTGCTTTTCAAGTGCCGCGCGCATTACGCGGATAATTTCGAAAGAGGAATTGAACGCGTCCCTGCCCCCACGTAATACGCAAACGTTGCCGCTTTTGAAGCACAGCGCGCCCGCGTCCGAGGTTACGTTGGGACGGCTTTCGTAAATGATACCGATTACGCCCAACGGGACCCGCTTTTTAGTGACGGAAAGTCCATTATAAAGCGTGGATTCTTCCAAGACCGTACCGATCGGGTCGGGGAGAGCCGCTACCTCGCGAATTCCTTTCGCCATGCCCGCTATTCGCTTTTCGTCCAAGCGCAATCTATCGATCATAACGTCGGGGAGTTTGCCCTTCGCGTTCTCAACGTCCAACGCATTAGCCGAAAGTATCGTCGCCGCGTTTTCTTCCAAAGCGTCCGCCATGGCTAAAAGTGCCGTATTTTTTTGTTCGGACGAGAGAATGGAGAGTCCGCTTGCCGCCGCTTTCGCGGCTTTCAAAATTTTCTGTGTCGTTTTCATAATTATTTGCCTGCAATAAATAAAGTGTAGCGGCTTGCTTTGCCGTCTACCACGTCGTACAAAAGATCGGGGTTTTCGCCGTTGGCAATCGCCATATTCACGCCTTTTTCTACGCAAATTTTTGCCGCGTTAAGTTTGGTTTTCATACCACCCGTGCCTAAGCTTGAGCCGACGTCACCCGCCGTTTCAAAAATGGATTCGGGCATACCGTGTACGCGTTCAATGAACTTTGCACTCGCGTCTTTTCGAGGGTCTGCTGTATAGAGCCCGTCTACGTCGGAAAGAATTGCTAAAAGGTCGGCTTTCACACTGACTGCAACGAGTGCGGAAAGGGTGTCGTTATCGCCTACCTTGATTTCTTCCGTTGCAATCGTGTCGTTCTCGTTAATAATCGGGAGCGCGCCGAGCGCCAAAAGACGGGACATTGTATTATTGAAATTTTCGTGCCGTTCGTCGGAAGAAAAATCCGAGCCAGTCAAAAGGATTTGTGCGACGGTGTGTCCGTATTCGGTGAAAAGCCGATCGTAAGTGTACATCAATTCACATTGACCGACAGCCGCCGCCGCTTGTTTGGTGGGAATATCCGTCGGCTTTTGGGAAAGACCGAGCTTGCCCACGCCCATACCGATTGCGCCGGAAGAAACGAGAATGACTTCGTGACCCGCGTTCTTTAAATCGCTCAAAACTTGCACGAGCGCGCCCGTGCGTTTGATATTCAGTTTTCCCGTTTCGTGCGCCAACGTTGACGTGCCCACTTTGACCACTATTCGCATATCTCACAATTCCTTTTCTTGATTTTATCCGTTCAATCAAACCGTTTTTTCGATTATACATTATATTATATAGGAAGAAAAACTGTTTGTCAAGTTGCTTGTGCTCGAAAAAGGTATGAATTTGTTAAAAGAGCCACAAAATAAGTACGAAAAGGAAAACTTGGAGTGTGACAAAATGGAAGAAAAGGAAAGAAAGGCTAAGGGAAAAGACGGTATGAAAAAGAGTCCTGCGCTGTATGTAACGATGCTCGTTGTGTGGACGGTACTGACGGCGTTTTTATGGTATCATTTTTCGCCGAACTTTGTGCGCGTACCGTTCGTGAAAGGGGTGAACGCGTCGCTTTTGTTGCGGATAGGCGCACGGCTTTTATTGATTTTTAACGCGGTATTCATTTCCTATTTTTGGCTCAACGGTGTGAAAGATTTTATTTACGTGGCGTGGTATTATTTATTCCGCCGCCGTTTGTACCGTCGGTATTTTGAAATCATCGACACGGACGTGCGTGGGGCAAAAGACAAGATTTTGCTCGCGTACTGCACCTGCAACGATTTTGACGGGAGGAGCTTGGAAGCGAGTATGCGGCAAAGCTATCCCCATTTCGACGTGGTGATTTTGGACGACTCGACGAATGACGAGTACAAGGAAAAGGTCAATGCGTTCGCGCTCAAGCACGGGATAAAAGTAGTGCGCCGAGAAAACCGCGAAGGGTTTAAGGCGGGGAATATCAATAATTATTTCTTTTCGGCGGAATGCAAGGAAAAGGGGTATGACTATTACGTGATTCTTGATTCGGACGAGATTTTGCCACGAAATTATCTTTACGAGAGTTTGAAATATTTCTATGCACGCAAAAACGTGGGAATCGTGCAGGCGAACCACGTATCTGATAGAAACCGAAATTTCTTTATGAAGCTTTTTCACGTCGGGGTCAATTCCCATTGGCCGACCTATCAAACGATGAAGCATTTTTACGGGTTTTCAACGATGCTTGGTCACGGCGCGATGATTAAGCGGGATTGCTATGAAAAAGCGGGCGGGTTCCCGCCCCTCGTTGCGGAAGACTTGTGCTTGAGTATCGAAGCGAGAAACGCAGGCTATTACGTGGCGTTCGCGCCGAATATCGTGTGCAAGGAAGAATACCCCATCGACTACGTCGCGTTCAAGAAACGGCACTCCAAGTGGACGCAGGGGAATTTGGAATTTATTAAAAAATATACAGGTAAAATTGCGCGTTCGAAGATGAAATGGTATGAAAAGCTTGACATCGCGCTTTTCACGTATAACCTGCCGTTGACGGCGATTTTCGCCTTCTTCATCTTCGCGAATTTGATGATTGCCCCGCTGCTTCGAATCGATTTAGGGGCGGCGTACTCGCCGTGGATGATTGTTCCGACCGTGATTTTCTTTTTCTCGCCTATGCTCAACGACTTTTTCACGTGGACGTTTAGGCTTAATCCCTTGCGTACGCTCGTGTATACGGTGTCAGTAATCATGCTCTACGGCTCAATGCTGACGACATCTTTGATTTCGGCTGCGATGGGAATGATGGGCAAGAAAGCGCGGTTTATCGTTACGCCGAAATCTTCGCAAAAAATTGGGGTTTGGTTTGCCTTGAAATTTCAATGGAAAGAAATCGTGTTTTCGAGTATTTTGCTCGCGATATCTTTGCTTTTCCATAGGGGAGTTTTGCCCGTGCTGCTCATTATGACGACGGGGTATGCTTCGATTGTGCTGCTCTTTTTTTCCAACGTCCGTTACTCGGAAGAAGAAACGGCAGCAATCGATAAGCAAACGACGGAAATTTCCCTTTCGGCGAATCGACTGTTTGAGTATAACCGCGAAGTGGAGAGAATCCGTCGCGCGCGTTACAAGCGCTCGGTGGGCGGGGCGCAATAGTTGAAAAACGCCGCCGTTTTGTTTGCGGCGGGCGTTTTTCGCGTTTGTGAGAAAAACCAAGATTTTTTTGATAAAAATCAAAGAAAATTTTCTCGTAAAATTGTTTACAATTCCGTTTTAATATGATATAATATTTTTGGTAGATTATGGCGTACTATGCGCGTGTAGCTGCCAAAAGTAAAACGGTAAAAAATTTATTTTCAAAAAGGAGATACATTATGACCAACAACAAGAAAGTTCTTCAATTTGTCGAAGACGTAAAAGCGTTTGCGCAACCCGACAACGTCGTATGGATCGACGGTAGCGACGCACAACGCGACGCATTGAGAGAAGAAGCTTGCGCTACGGGTGAAATGATTAAGCTCAATCAAGAAAAATTGCCCGGTTGCTATTACCACAGAACGGCTGAAAACGACGTTGCGCGTGTGGAAGACAGAACCTTCATTTGCTGCGAAAATGAAGAAGACGCGCTTCCCCATTCCATCGTTAAATGGAAAGCGCCTAAGGACGCTTATGCAATGGTAAATGAAATTGCAAAGGGCGCTTATAAGGGCAGAACGATGTACGTTATCCCTTATTCGATGGGCGTTGTAGGCTCGCCTTTCTCGAAAATCGGTATTGAAATTACCGACTCCATCTACGTTGTTCTCAACATGATGATTATGACGAGAGTGGGTACGATGTGCCTTGACCAACTCGGTGAAAACGGCGATTTCGTTAAGGGTTTCCACGCAAAGTGCGACGTTGATCCTGAAAAGAGATATATCATGCATTTCCCCGAAGACAACACGATTATTTCCGTAAACTCGGCTTACGGTGGTAACGTATTGCTCGGTAAAAAGTGCTTCGCGCTTCGTATCGCGACCAACCTTGGCAGAAAGGAAGGTTGGATGGCAGAACACATGCTTATCCTTGGCGTAAAGCGCCCTCAAGACAAAGAAATGAAATACGTTGCGGCTGCGTTCCCTTCCGCTTGCGGTAAGACGAACCTTGCAATGTTGATCCCTCCCAAGCA
>JAFTQI010000032.1 GCA_017462825.1 Clostridia bacterium
AATAAAATCTCATTTCTTTCTTATTCCATTTTTAATCTTCTCTTACCGAGCTTCAGCTCGGGCTAATCGCTCTCTCGGCGACAGCTTGTATATAATACCACAAACCTTTTCCTATTGTCAAGCATTTTTTCGCACTTTTTTAACTTTTTTTAAAAAGTTTTTTTCTCGCTGTTTTATGCCTAACTCCGCGTTAGCTTGTATATATTTCCAGTTTATTTTTGCCAAGTCAAATGTTTTTTATAACTTTTTTAAAGTTTTTTTAAGAAATTTTATGAAAGGATAAACTTTTCTTTCAAGCCTTTTCTCTTGACTTTTCGCGCGCGCGCGTGATACAATATTATATATAAGGAGCAAGGATATGTTTAAAACCTTAAGAATTGTTTTCACCATTATTTCAGCGGCGTTTTTGGTCGCTATTTTACCCTCGAGTACCTTTTGGGATTGGGTAGGGGTTATTATTTGTATTGCAGGCGCGGCACTTTTCTGGATTTTGATGCTTTTGTGCAAAAACGCACAAGAAAAACAGGAAAATAAAGACAAGCCCGCCCCCGCCGACTTCTTTCATCCCAACGAAATGAACACAAACGAAAATTTAAACGGCATAGACGATAAAAACGACCAAAATCTCTCTTTTTAATGAAAAAATTTTTTATAGCTGTTGACAAACGCACACTCCCATAGTATAATATTATTATAAATATGCGGTAACTCCGTAATAAAAAAGGAGGCTTGTTATGCAGTTTGATAAATGGTTTAACCAGCAGTCCACACTTGTTAAGGCTATTCTCCTTCTCCTTCCCATCGTTGGTTGGGTAGTTGAATGTCTTGTAAGATTGTCCGTTATGTTGAGAACCAAGAGCGGCGTGCACATCGTTGTATTCGTTCTGTTCCTCGTAGTTGGCTGGGGCTGGATTCTTGGTCTTATCGACTTTATTTACTTGTTGCTGAAAGGTCATCTTATTTTGGCAGACTAATGAAGACAAAAGAAAATCCCGTCTTTGGACGGGATTTTTTCTTCTCGTATTATAAATCAACCGCCGTCACTTATCCAAAGTGACGGCGGTTTTCACTATACCGTGTCCGCGTTTAATCCCCGTTAAAGTCCTCAATCATATTTAAGAACTCCTCGAAACGGTATAAGTCCTCTGCGGAATAATAATCTATGTAAATTCTACCCTTTTTATCGTTCCCGATTAACGAAACTTTCGTGCGGAATACGCTGCGCATACGCTCCACAAACGCCTTTAATTCCGCGCTCTTGATTGCCGCTTTTGCGTCCTTTTCCGCCTGCAAGACTTCGGGCGGCGTTAAAAACGCTTTCACAGCGCGTTCCATTTCACGCACCGTATAGCCGCGCTTAATCGCTTCCGCCGCAAAGCCGTACTGTTGATTTTTGGGCACTTTTACAAGCGTTCGAGCGTGACCCGCGGAAAGCTTTCCGCTTTCAATTAGCCCGATAACTTCTGGTTCTAACGTCAACAGCCGTAAGGTGTTCGCCACAGCAGGGCGCGACCTCCCGATAAGTGCCGCCACGTCGTCTTGGGTTAAGCCAAACTCCTTAACGAGCCGTTGCATCAAATAAGCTTCTTCCATTGTTTCCAAGTTTTCCGCTTTCAGCTTTTCAATACAAGAAAAGGTTTCCGCGTTGTTTTCGGTGAAGTGATAAATCCGCACCTGCACTTCCGTTGCGCCCGTGCCTTTGTATGCGTAAAAATCCTTATCCGCAGCAAGCAATTTCAGTTTCCCGTTTTCTTCGTTGACCGAAAATTCAGGCGCACCGTTCAAAAGAAAGTACGCCGCGCGGTTGCGGAGTTCTTTTTTATCAAAGCTCTCGCCGTCCACGTCGCTGACAATTAGCGAAATCGGCGCGTTGCGGCGCTCAAAATCCACGTTAAACGATTTTTTGCGTTTCGGTTTGTTCATCTATTCCCTACCTATCAAGTACTACCGTGTTTTATGATAATTTAGCGTAACGGAGCCGCCAAAAAAGGTGACTCCGTTTTTTTCTCGTTATTCTTTATCTTCCGTGTTTTCTTCCGCGGGCGTTTCGGGCGTTTCCGAGCTTTCGTTTTCGTCCTCTACCACGTGCGCCTTATCCGTAGGCGTTACGCGAACGAACGGATTCGCCTGATGCGCTTCTTCCGCGTTTTCCATTGCTTCAATCACTTCTTTATAGGACGCGCCTTTCATAAGCAAGGATACTTCTTCGTTATAAATCGTTTCCTTTTCAACAAGTACACGTGCCATGTTATCGAGAATACTGCGGTTTTCGGTCAAGAGCTTCTTAGCTCTTTCGTGCGCTTCGGATACAAGTCTGCGCACTTCCGCGTCGATTGCCGCCGCCGTTTCCTGCGAATAACCGCCACGACTTTGCTGACCGTATTCCATACCCATAAACACGGGCTGATCGGAATCGTACGCCACAAGCCCAAGCTTATCGCTCATACCCCATTGCGTAACCATTCTACGCGCGATTTCGGAAACGTGCTGAATATCCGCGCTCGCGCCCGTCGTGATGTCTTTAATAACAAGTTCTTCCGCAACACGTCCGCCAAGCGACATACAAATGTTGTCTACGAGTTTGTTATACGAAACGTCGTTGTCGTCCGTTTCCGGTCTAGTCATGGTATAGCCTGCCGCGCGACCGCGGGGAATAATGGAAACTTCATGCACAGGATCGCAGTTCTTGCAAAGACTTGCCAAAATCGCGTGACCCGCTTCATGGTACGCCGTACAGCGTTTATCCGATTCGGTAACCACACGGCTTCTCTTTGCAGGCCCCATCAATACTTTGTTGATACCGTCGTACAGTTCAAGGTTGCCGATAAGCTTTTTGCCTGCACGAGCCGCCAAAATCGCCGCTTCGTTCAAAAGGTTTGCAAGTTCCGCACCCGAGAATCCCGCCGTGATTCGAGCGACCGTTTTAAAGTTGACGTCCGCCGCCATAGGTTTGTTTCTCGCGTGTACTTTCAAAATTTGTTCTCTGCCCTTTACGTCGGGAAGATTTACGTTGATTCTTCTATCGAAACGACCGGGACGAAGCAATGCAGGGTCGAGAATATCCTCACGGTTCGTCGCCGCCATTACGATAATGCCGTCGCTGTTTTCAAAGCCGTCCATTTGGACAAGAATTTGGTTCAAGGTCTGTTCTCTTTCGTCGTGACCGCCGCCAAGACCCGCCCCGCGGCGTCTACCTACCGCGTCGATTTCGTCGATAAAAATGATACAAGGCTGATTCTTTTTCGCCAAGTCAAACAAGTCGCGCACACGCTTTGCGCCGACGCCGACGTACATTTCCACGAAGTCCGAGCCGGACACCGAGAAGAAAGGCACGCCCGCTTCCCCCGCAACCGCTTTTGCAAACAACGTCTTACCCGTACCGGGAGGGCCTACAAGAAGTACGCCCGACGGAATTTTCGCGCCGAGGTTCGAGAACTTTTTCGGGGATTTCAAGAATTCCACGACTTCTTGCAATTCTTCCTTTTCTTCCTCTGCGCCCGCAACGTCCGTAAAACGGACCTTAATGTTGCTTTGTACGTGCGCTTTGGATTTACCCACGTTCATAGCCGCGCTGCCGCCGCCTGCGGCGCTGCGCATAATCACCCAGAAAATAAGCGCGACAACTACCACGCCCACGATAGGCAAAATGCGCTCCCAAATACTGCTTTCGTTAGGGTCGACAAACTTAACGGCTACACCGCCTTCGATAAGTTGATTAATAAACTCGCTGTTGCCATATCCGTCGAAAGCCACCGTTTTATAGGTTGCGATAAGCTTGCCGGTTATAGGATCGTATTCTTTACCCGTCCAAATAAAACCGTCGATCTTAAGCTCCGTGATTTCCCCCATATCGAGTTTTTTATAGAACTCGCTATAAACGATACTTTTCGTATCGTCAAAAACGTCGGAAAGCAGTACGCCGATCAAAAGCGCGGCGAGGACCGCAATCACGATCCACATAATTTTCTTGCTTTTTCTTGTCAAAATTGTTCTCCTACCGCCGACCGCATGGGTCGGTTATTGTTTTTTGTTTCACACCGTTCCTTATGGAACGGTTTCCGTTTTCCTATTTTACCACATTTTCTTTTTTATTATCAAGCATTTCCGCGGTAAAAACGCAAAGCTTTAGCAAATATTCACCTATTTTCCACAAAACTTAGGCGAAATTTGTCGTTTTTATAAAATTGTCTCCAAAAGAATCTTCACACCGATACCTATGAGTACCAAACCGCCGATAAATTCCGCTTTATCCGCCAGCTTATTACCAATCACTTTTCCGATATACACCGCACCAAATACCAAACCAAACGTGATTACGCCAATCACGCCCGTCGCGCCCCATGCGCCGAGTGCCAAACCCGACGAAAGCGCGGACATTTGCAAGGTCACGCCGACCGCAAGCGCGTCGATAGACGTTGCAATCGCCTGCAATATAAGCTGACCCAAGCCAAGCTCTTTCCTCAAACAATGCGGACATGCCTCCGCCGTTAAACTCGTACACGCCCCGTCCGTTTCTTCTTTTTCTCTTTTCGTTTCGCGCCATTCTTGAATGGCGTCGAAAATCATCTTTCCGCCTAAAAAAGCAAGCAACCCAAAGGAAACCCACGCGGAGATTTTTTCAAACGTAGAAAGAAACGCGTCCGCTAGCAGTCCCGTGATATAGTATCCTATCAAGGGCATCAAAAACTGGAAAAAACCGAATAAAAGGGCTATTAACGTCACGCGGTAAATCCGCATTTTCGAGTGCGTCATGCCGTCCGTCATGCCCACCGCGCACGCGTCCATGGAAAGTGCGACGCCAAGGAGTACGATTTCCGCTATACTCATCTTAAAGACACCCGCGCGCTTTCAACACTTTTACAACGTCCGCAAAAATCCCGTCGGGCGTTTGTTCGCCATTCACGCATACAATACGGTCAGAGTATTCTTCCGCCAAAGCTTTATAGCCTGCATACACACGTTTATGGAATTCCATACCCGCCTGTTCTAGTCTATCGTTGGCGTCCGCTCCCTTTTTGCGAAGGAACGCCGCTTCGGGAGTAAGGTCGATAAAAATCGTTACGTCGGGAAGATATTTTTCTAACGCAAACGCGTTGATTTTTTCAATAAATTCCTTGCCCAAACCGCGCGCATACGCCTGATAAGCAAGGGAGGAATCCACGTAGCGATCGCAAATCACAAGCTCGCCTTTTGCCAAAGACGGTTCTACGCGGTCGTTCAAATGCTGTACGCGCGACGCCGCATACAAAAGCGCTTCACATTCGTCCGTCATTTCCATGTTCTTACCGCTGAGCAAAATCTCTCGGATCGCTTCGGAAATTTTTCCGCCGCCCGGCTCACGGGTGAAAATGTGCCGAATCTTTTCCTTTGTCAAATATTCCGATAAAAGCCGAAGCTGCGTGCTTTTTCCGCAACCGTCACAGCCCTCAAACGTAATAAATTTCCCTCTCGTGTTCATAAGATTTACTCCCCTTTTTTCTCTTTTAAAACCGCTATTTTTCGCTCCTGCAGCCCGAACGTATTGTCCGCGTTTTGCAAAAGCACAAGTTTTTCTTCCGTAATCCTATCCCCCGCGCGAAACAAGGGGGTACAAGGCGGAAACAGTCCGCAGTTCTCAGCGCAAACTCTGCCGACCGCGCCTTCTAACTCCACCCATTCTTGTTCTTCTTTTGTAAAAAACAAGGGGGCAGGTGCGCGTTGAGCGTTATTTTGTTTCGAATTCTTCTCTTTGTAAGGATATTTTAAAAACAGCTTCTTCAAACGCCGCTTTAGTTTCTTCCAAAGGCTAAATTTTAACGCGGGCGAAAGGTAAAACATGATGACGTTTCCATCACAAAACTCGGGGTAAAAACCGTCTTTTTGCAGTTCCTTTTCCACTTCAAACGCTTTTTCGCCGATTACGGCGCAAAGCTTCGTCCAGTCTTGGTTCTTATATATACGCGGTTCTTTTTCCTGATAAGCTTTCACCGCTTTTTCCAAACGCTCATTTCTCGGATATTTGACCGCGTATTCCACCGACGCCATAATCGGATAGGACGGGCTCGTCGTCCGAAAAACGTCCACCCCTTCGCGCAATGCCTCCGCCGTTTTGGCAGTCTTTGCGGAAACCGCCGCACCTTGCGTGAGCGCGGGCAAACTCTTATGTACGCCGTCCACCCACATATCCGCTGCCGCGCTTGCGTGCAAATTCTTTTCCAAGCGCAAATGTCCACCGTGCGCGCCGTCGATTAAAAGCAGCTTTTCGTTCTCTTGACAGTATTTGCCGAGAGATTCTAAATCCGCAATGTTGCCGTAATAATCGGGAGAGGTGATAAACACCGCGTCCGCACGCTCCAACTGCGCGCCAAACCTTTGTTTCAACTCGTACACGGTAGGCTCGTATGGAATTTTACCATTATAAAACCGCGGATAAAGCAATAATTCCAAGCCCATTGTTTTTGCGCCGTTAAACAAACTCTTATGACTTTCCTCACAAGCAAAAACAGTCTTTACGCGAAGTTTTTTTGCGGCATAGAGCATAGAGAGTACGCCCGACGTACTTCCGTCCGTCAATAGGAAACTCTGTTCCGCACCGAAAAGCTCTGCAATATCCTTTTCCGCTTCGGCAAGGCAGCCGCTTGGGCAGGATAAATTATCCGAATAAGAAAGCTCGGTGATATCCCACTTAGCGTTTTTATGCCCGGGCGTATGAAAAGAAAAGTGCGGACGCTTCGACTGCGCGACGAGCATTTGATAGATTTTACAATCTTTCAAAACCTTTTTATCTTTTAGTATCGTCCGCATAAAGCTCCGCACCCCATATTATTCGATTATTTCGATTGCGTTGCTTCCAACGACAATCTTACCATTTCGTTGATGAAAATTAAGTTTTCGCCCACAAAATTCTTATTCACGCCTTTCAGCTTAAACAAGCAAAGCTGCATATTTTCCGCCGATTCAACGTACTGCTCTTTCCCATCGTCATCGGTCACTTTCTTCATATAAGAAGCATACTTTTTCAATCCGCTCGTTACGTCAGTCGGGCAAAGATTAATGGAATACGCCTTATTATCCAAAACGACGATTTCTTCACCCTTCTCGTTCGTTGCCTTGATGGTGGTGTATTGCAACGCAATCACTTTGTCTTCGTTCAAATACTTATAGAATTGAACGAGTGCGTCTCTGTATTTTTGAATACGCTCGATGTCTTTCAAAACGCCCGCGTCCTTTTGCTTTTTCGTTTTGAAACGCTTATCATTTTTCTCACGCGAGCGGAAGTCCGTTTCCACCTTTTCCTCGTTTAAAACACCCGTTTCATAGCCGCCGATATAATAGCCGTTTAAATACCCTTCCATATACGTAAGATATTCGTTTATATCGTAAAGGGAATAACCATATCTTGCAATAAAGGTTTGTAAATAGGTGTATTGATACTCGACAGTTCCGTCTTCCTGCTCTACACCCGTGTTGGAATCCCATTCGTTGGAAACAAAAATCGCGTCGCCCTCATCCGTTTGTAAGCGCGAATCCATGACCGTGTGGAGATTGTTTCCCGTTGTCGTCATATCATAGCTTGTCGCTTCCAATACTTCGTGCGAAAAAATACCCCGATCAAATGCGTCGTCGTAAGCTTTATCAAATTGCGTAAATTGAAAAGCGCGATTACCGTCATAATTAAATACAGTATATTGTTGCGCAGGCGTAATACGCGTAGCCGTCATTGTAAAAATTAACGTCCACGCCACAATCAAAGCCGCTGCAAGCAAGATGATTTTTATCCAATCATACGAGAGCATTCTGCTCAATCTTTTTTTTGTGATTTTTGCATCCATAGCGTTTTATTCCTTAAAACGTATTTTGACCCTTTTGGAAAAAGTCCGCCGTTTCCTTTTTTTGAGAAAACGGCGTAAAAATTATTTTTTCGGCTTCATCGTCGGGAAAAGAATAACGTCGCGAATCGTCGAGCTATCCGTAAGGAGCATAACGAATCTGTCAAGCCCCATCCCAAGACCGCCTGTCGGAGGCAAACCGTATTCAAGCGCGTTGATGAAATCTTCGTCCACTTGCGCTTCGTTGTTGCCTTTTGCACGCTTCGCTTCGATTTGCTTTAACATACGTTGTTTTTGGTCGATCGGATCGTTCAATTCCGAGAACGCGTTCCCGAATTCGTGTCCGCAAATGAAGTATTCAAAACGTTCGGTGAATGCGGGGTTCGAGGGTTTGCGCTTCGCCAAAGGGGAGTTTTCTACGGGGTAATCGTAGATAACCGTCGGCTGCACGAGTTTGTCTTCTACGAACGCGTCGAAAAGCTCGATAAGCACCCAACCTTTCGTTGCGTTTTCGTGCTCAAGCTCTACGCCAAGCGCCTTTGCCGCCGCCCGCGCGTCTTCGTCCGTCGCCCAGTCGTTATAATCCACGCCCGCGTACTTTTTCACCGCTTCCGCCATGGTCAATCTCGTCCAATTCCCCATGTGGATTTCTTCACCCTGATAGGTGATGTCGAGCGTACCGCATACTTTTTGCGTAACTGTTTTATACATTTCCTCGATAAGGTCCATCATATCGAAATAGTCGCTGTAGGCTTCGTACATTTCAATCGTCGTGAACTCAGGATTATGATAAGCGTCCATACCTTCGTTACGGAAAATTCTACCGACTTCGTATACCTTGTCCATGCCGCCCACAATCAAGCGTTTCAAGAAAAGTTCCGTTTCGATACGCATGTACATATCCAAATCCAGCGCGTTGTGGTGCGTTTTGAAAGGTCTAGCGTCCGCGCCGATTTCCAAGGGCAAAAGCGTGGGCGTATCCACTTCCAAATACCCGCGGCTATCCAAGAAATTACGGATTTCTTTCAAAATTTGCGAGCGAACGCGGAAAGTATCGCGAACGTCCTTGTTCATAATAAGATCCAAGTGACGCAAACGGTATTTCAAATCCTTATCCTGCAAACCGTTATGCTTTTCAGGCAAAGGCAAAAGGGACTTACAAAGCAACGTAATTTCGGTTACGTGCACGGAAATTTCCCCCGTTTGAGTCTTGAACACAAAACCCTTAAATCCGAAAATATCGCCGATATCGTAGTCTTTTTTATAGGACGCGTAATTTTCTTCGCCGATATCTTGACGGGTCACGTAAATTTGAATGTTACCGCTTCTATCCGCGATATGCGAGAAAGATGCCTTGCCCATAATACGGCGGGACATCATACGCCCTGCCATACAAACCGTTTTCCCTTCGTACGCTTCGTAGTCCGCTTTAATCGTTTCCGAATCCGCATCCACGGGATATTTTACTTGTTCGTAAGGGTTCTTGCCTTCCGAAACAAGCTTTGCGAGCTTTTCGCGGCGAATCCGCGCCTGTTCAATGAGTTGTTCTTCTTCGCTTGCGCCGTTTACGGGCGCGTTTACGTTCTTATTTTCTTGCATTTGTAAACTCCAAACGTAATATAGATTTTATTCTTCGTCGATAAAAATTTCCTTGATTAACAAGAAATATTCCCCTTGGGGCGCCGCAACTTTCACTCTGTCGCCCACTTTACTGTTCAAAAGCGCCTTGCCGACAGGGGATTCGTTGGAAATTTTATTGTTTTTCGGGTCAGACTCCATTGAGCCGGTCACTTCGTATACGTCTTCTTCTTCCATGTCTTCGTCGTATACTCTCACCTTTACGCCGATGTGTACGCTCTTGGTATCCAAGCTTTCTTCTACGACTACGGCGTTCTTGATTTTATATTCAAGCTCTAGAATTTCCCCCTCGTTCGCCGCTTGTTCGTTACGTGCCGCGTCGTATTCCGCATTTTCCGAAAGGTCGCCGTGACTTCTCGCTTCCGCGATTCTATCCACGATTTCCTGACGTTTTACCATTTGCAAATACTTCAAACGCTTTTTTGCCTCGTCTAAACCCTTCTGAGTGACTTCAAACTGCTGTTCCGCCATTATTCCTCCATTTTTCCCGCTTATTCATTTATTCTTTGCGCGTTTTTCCAAAACACAAGAAAAAAGCCGCCTTGCGCGGAAAATCAAAAATACAACCGTGACTTTTCTTGCCAAAAAGCCACGGCATTTTTTATTTCATTACCGTCATTATAGACTATTTTCACCCGTTTGTCAATGATTTTTGAGAGTTTTGACAAACTTTTCCCCGATTATCGCGTACCTTTCACCGTTATTTTATGCAAATTTCGCGCGAATTAGTCCATACCTTATTTATTCGACAAAAATTTTTGCATTCTGTCGAACGCTTCGGAAAGGGAAGCCATACTCGTTGCATAGGAAATACGCACGTTATTTTGTCCGAATTGCCCGAACGCATTCCCGGGCACGACCGCGACTTTTTCCGCCGCCAAAAGCCCGTTTGCAAAACTTTCACCGTCCATACCCGCGTTCTTCGTCGACGGGAACGCGTAAAACGCGCCCTGCGGCTCGAAACAGTGCAATCCGATTTCCTGCAAAGAATGGAGCACGAACTTACGGCGCTTATCGTAGGAATCGCGCATTTCTTCCACCGTTGCAAACCCGTCGGAAAGCCCGTCTTTGAGCGCCTCAATCGCCGCGTATTGCGACATAATCGGCGCACACAGCATACCGTATTGATGAATTTTGAACATTGCGTCGTCCACTTCCGCAGGCGCGCAAGCAAACCCCAAGCGCCAACCCGTCATTGCGAACGCTTTCGAGAACCCGCCGATATACACCGTACGCTCTTTCATGCCGGGCAGGGACGCGATGGACGCGTGCTTACGCCCGTAGGTAAGCTCTGCGTAAATCTCGTCGGTGATGACAAGCAAATCGTGCTTAATGAGCACTTCGGCAATCGCTTCCAGCTCCTCCTGCGTCATAATTGCACCTGTAGGGTTGTTGGGATACGTGAGAATGATCGCTTTCGTTTTCGGCGTAATCGCCTTTTCCAAATATTCGGGTTTCAAAACGAAATTGTCTTCTTCGTGACACTCCACGTGTACAGGAATCCCATCCGACATCGTAACGAGGGGCGAATAGGAAACGTACGCAGGGTCAGGAATTAAAATTTCGTCCCCCTGTTCCACACAAGCGCGAAGCGCAAGGTCAATCGCCTCACTCCCGCCGACCGTAATCAAGATATGTTTCGGGTCGTATTCCAACCCAAAACGCTCGTTTAAGTATCTAGAAATCAACTCCAAAAGCTGCGGCAAACCGCGATTGCCCGTGTACTGCGTATAGCCGCGTTGTAAGGAGGTAATCGCCGCCGCACGCACTTTCCAGGGCGTGACAAAATCAGGCTCGCCCACACCAAGGGAAATCGCGCCTTCGGTCGTACGAACGATATCGAAAAATTTTCGAATCCCGCTCGGCTGTATTAATTTGGCTTTTTTATTTACAAAATCACGCATAATCCGTGTATCCTAATTAAGCCTGTACGGAAAGACGCTTATCCTCATCGTCCTTTTCCGTAAGTACGCCTTCGATTTTATATTTTTTCAAGATAAAGTGGGTAGCGGTCGAGAGTACGCCGTCGAAGGTCGAGATTCGCTCGGAAACGAAACGAGATACCTGCTGCAACGTGCGATCCTCCACGAACACTGCCAAGTCATACGCGCCGCTCATCAAATATACGGCTTTCACCTCGGGGAATGCCGAAATTTGTTTCGCCATACCGTCAAAGCCTTCCTTTTTCTTGGGCGCGACCTTCACTTCGATCAAGGCTTCCACAAGCGCGTCGTCCGCTTTTTCACTGTTGATGATCGCGGTGTATTTTACAAGCAAACCGCTCTTTTCCATGCCCGCAATACAGGCGGAAATTTCCGCCTCGTCTTTAGAAAGCATCGCCGCGATTTTCTTGTGCGAAATACGTGCGTCGTCGGAAAGGATTGTCAAAACGTCTTTTTCTAATGCCGTCATACCATTTCTCCTAAAAGTAAACTTTCGATTAAATCAAATACTCCAAAAACAAGTGATCGTAGCCCAAATTTTCTACGAAATCACGGGCGGGGAACTTTACGTGATTGAACTTCGCGAAATTGAAAATATGCACCTTCGTCAAAACGGGGGTGGGAATATCCAACTTTTGACAAATTTCAATCAAATAGTCCAAAAAATGCGAATAGGTTAATTTTTCGGGATTTTCATACACGAACTGCTTTTTTATATGCCCGTCCGTCATCAATTTTGCCCAAATTCGCATAATTTTTCCGCCTTTTAGAGTTTCTTTCCGTTTATTATACACTTTTTCCTGAAAAAAGTAAACCGTTTCCCGTAAGGCATAAAAAATTTTTTATTTTTCGTTCTAATTTTACTCCGCGCTTGAATAGCTTATTCCAAAGCCGCTTTTTGGCTTGTCGTGAAAAGCGTTTTCGATAAAACGTGCCATTTTTCGACGGAACTTCTAAAATTTTCACAAAAATCGCCTGTTAAAATGGAGATATCCCTATGCGCGCACTCAAAAAAAGTTATTTTTTTGCTATACTCACCGCACTATTTAGCGCAGTCTTTTTTATCGTATCCACCTGCGTTTTTTGCGTAAAAAATTACGCCGAAAACACGGAAACGGCAGGGGCAGGTACGAGTTCAAGCCGCTCATTGCCCATTTACTCGGTGGAGACGGACGAGAAAAAAATCGCGATAAGTTTTGACTGCGCTTGGGGCATAGACCACACGGACGCGCTTTTAGAAATCATGGAGCAAAACGATATCCGTTGCACCTTTTTCGCCGTACAGTTTTGGGTGGAAAGCTATCCCGAGTACGTGCAAAAAATCGTAAATGCAGGGCATGAGCTTGGCACGCACAGCCGCACCCATCCGTATATGAGTAGGCTTTCTAAAGAAGAAATTGTAAGCGAGCTGAAAACCTCAAGCGCGGCGATCGAAAAAATTACGGGCAAAAAGGTGACCCTTTTCCGCCCGCCATATGGGGATTATAATAATCTTTTAATAGACACCTGCGCCGAGCTGGGATTATACCCGATTCAATGGGACGTGGACTCGTTGGATTGGAAAAATCTTTCGGGTTCGGAAATTGCGATGCGTATTATAAACGGCGCAAAAAACGGGTCGATTATTCTTTGCCATAACAACGGTTTACATACGGCGGAGGCGTTGCCGATGATTTTCTCGACGTTGAAAAACCGTGGCTATGAGTTTGTGCCCATTTCCGAGCTGATTTACAAGGATAATTACGTGATCGACCACACCGGACGCCAGCGCAAGGCTGAGCCTTGACCCAGTCTTAGCACCTTTCCGCTCGTTTTTTAAGATAGCTCGTTCTCGCTGTGGGCGGCGCTTACCAAACGGGTTTTTGTAGGCAAATTTAATCAGCATTATTTTATACAAAATTACACTTTTGGAGGTATCAATATACTATGAACTACGTAACGGAAAAAAACAACAAGGTCTACGTGATGGGCGAAATCGTAAGCGACGCGAGCTTCTCGCACGAAGTTTACGGGGAAGGGTTTTACGAATTTTTCGTAAAAGTTATGCGGCTTTCCGGTCAAGCAGACGTCTTACCCGTCACTGTTTCGGAACGGCTTATTCAAGACGGCATGCTCGCCAGGGGCAAAAGCATTTGCGCGTTCGGACAGTTCCGCAGCTATAACAAAATCGAGAACGGAAAATCTCGGCTTATGCTCACCGTGTTCGTCCGCGAACTCTTACAAGAACCGCCCGACAAAAACCCGAACAGCATCGTTTTAAGCGGGTATATTTGCAAACCGCCCGTTTATCGCACTACTCCGTTTAATCGAGAAATTGCGGACATTTTAATCGCCGTCAATCGCGCTTATAATAAATCCGACTATATTCCCTGCATTGCATGGGGAAGAAACGCGCGATTCGTGAAAAACCTTTCCGTCGGCGATAAAATTGCCATTTCAGGACGTATTCAAAGCCGCGACTATCAGAAAAAAATCTCGGAAACGGATATTCGCACTATGACAGCTTACGAAGTTTCCGTATCTAAGCTTGCTGCTTTTGACGCAGGGGAGGAATTCGATATTGACAGCGAATTCGATTTATACTCCTTGCAAAGCAAGGAAGAAACGCTCGCCGACTGCGGCAGCTAATAAAAAAGACGGCTAAAGCCGTCTTTTTTTATTTCAACGCGTACACGGTATCCTCATTTTAATATTTCCGCGAAAAAAACTTGACAAAAGCGTATGATAATATTATAATAATGAGGAAAGGTATAAGGTGAAATTATGGCTGTTTCAAAAACGGATTTTGTTCGCGGTTTACAATGCAAGAAAATGTTATGGTTAGACGCGCACGCGCCCGAGTATAAAATCATTCCGCCCGAAGTGCAAGCAAGATTAGACGCAGGAAACGAATTCGGGGATCAGGCAATGAGTATTTTCGGGGAGTTTGTGGAAACCACGACCTTCCGCGACGACGGACGACTCAATTTTGCAGCTATGCTCGAAAAAACGAGAACCCTTTTAGCCGCAGGCGAAAGGGTGATTTGCGAGGGCTCGTTCTCTTGGTACGGCAATTTTTGTGCGGCGGATATTTTAAAAAAGGAAGAAAACGGTTACGCCCTTTACGAAGTGAAAAACACCTATTTTCCCCGTCAAGAATTTATCACTGACCTCGGTTTTCAACGGCTGATTTTGCGGAAATGCGGCGTACCGATTATCTCTTGCAATCTTATTCTTCGCGGTGACGAGCCGCCCCAAGACGCGGTGGATTCCAAGCTTGGCGAAGCTGAAACTTTTTTAGAACACGGGGAGTTTCTTTACAAGCTTGTAGACGTCAGCAAAGCAGCTCGAAAGGCGGATTTTATGGCGAGCAACTGCGTTTTTGAGCTTGGAAAACTGAAAAAGAAAGACGCCGCAATGCCTGAAATCCCCATGGGAGAGCATTGTAATTGTCCTTACCAATGCTGGTATCAAGAATATTGTTCAAAATCAAAAGAATAAACGACGGGAGCGCATAAGCGTTCCTTTTTTGTTACAAATCTTTGTCCAATGCGTTCTAAACGGCTTGGCCACCGCATAGAATAAAACGTAAGCGAAAAGCAAGTGAAGGAGAATGAATGATGAACGAAGAAATCGAATACGCCGAAATGTTAGAAGTACCCGTATCCACCGTCAACGTCGTGCAAAAAAAGCGGCGTCGCAAAAAGCGCGAAGCTGAAATCGAGCCGCACGTAAACGCCCCGATGAAAGACGATTTAATTGCGCAAATCAATCAACGCTTGCACGAAAACTCGGAGCAAACGGAAGAATTAAAAACGCTCGAAAATCCGCAAATCACCGCGGACGCAAATCTTTTCACGGAAGCGGCGAATAGTGAAGGACGCTTGGATTTTGAGTCCCTAGACAGAATCGACACCGTTCGTTTATATTCCGCGCCTAAAAAACGCCGTTTTTGGCAAAAACCTCGTCTTTCCCCCGAAGACTTTTCTTTGGGAGAAACGGAAAATGATGGGGGCGTGTACGCGTTGAACGAAGAAAAGCAACCCTCTCGCGGCGTACGCATTGCGCTTGCGACAGAGTTTGCGCTTGCCTGCGCTTTTTGCGGCGCAATCTTTTTAACGAATGTCTTTATGCCCCATTCGGCAATCAATACGTTTTTCCGCGCGTTAAACGAGCCCGTTCCGAGCGCAAAGGTGGATACCCGTTCCTACGCCGATTTCACTCTTTCGCCCGTCGTTTCCGAGCTTTCGGACGCCGAACTCACCCTTTCGTCAACAGGCGTACTCTCTTTTACGGACGCATGCTGCGTTTATCCGTCCGCAGACGGGGAAATTGCCGAAGTTTCAAGAACGGACAATGGCGGATATTCGGTAAAAATACAATATTCCGATTCGTTCACGGGCATTATTAACGGTCTTTCCGAAGTTTATTATCAGGTCGGCGACACGGCTTACGCAAATATCCCCATCGGCTACTCAAACGGCGAAGGGGAAGTACAAGTGACGATGTACTCCGACGGCGCGCTTTTGAATTGCTTTGAGTTGACGGAAGAAAACTGCCTTGCATGGGTAGAAACGGAATAAGGGGAACTATGCGCAAATTTAGAAATTCGGAGCGACGGAAACGCCGCTCCCATTCTTTTTTCTCGAAAACTCCTTTCCGTTTTTTTCGTCTACACCCACTTTTTTTACTGATCGGGGTGTGGTATGCGATCACGGGCGAACTTTTTCTCTTTTTTATGAGCGCGCTCGTTGCAATCCAACACGAATGCGCTCACGCCTTTGCAAGCGCAAAACTTGGATACAAACTCCATAAAATCGTACTTATGCCTTTCGGCGCTATCATCGACGGCGACCTGCAAGGAATCTCTTTTAAAGACGAAATTTTTGTCGCGCTTTGCGGACCTTTATGCAACCTGTGCACCGCTTTATTTTTCGGCGCACTTTGGTGGTTTGTCCCTACCATGTACGCGTTCACGGACACCGCATTCTATTCTTCCATCTCGATTGCACTTGTGAACTTACTCCCTGCTTATCCCTTGGACGGGGGACGCGTACTGCGTTGCGCGCTTACGCGCGCGTTTCTTAAAAAGCATTCGCAAGCGGATAAAGCGGAAAAGCTCGCCGATCGCATTTGCCGTACGGTCAGTTTCCTTTTTGCTCTCGTCTTTTTTGGGTTTTTCATCGATCAAATTTCTCACGGCATTCCCAACATCACTCTCCTCACCTTCGGCTTGTTTTTATGCGTAGGCGCGATAGGGAATAAAGACAAACTTGCCGTCTATCGAAAAATCGATTTTTCCTTGCACCGCCCCATGCAAAACGGGGTAGAGATACGGCGAGTTGCCGTGCTCGAAAGCTGTTCCATTAAAACGGCGTTGCGGTTTATCACGAAAGGCTCTTATTTGGTGTTGGAAGTCTACGACGAGGCGGAAAATCACCTTTTCGACCTCACCCAAAACGAGCTTGCCGCACTCGTTTTACTCACACAAACGCCCTATCAAAGTCTGTGCGACGTTTACGAATACGCAAAATTTTCGCAAAAAGCGGACAATTTGCCCTTTTAAAAGGCAAAAAATCCCGCAAAAAATACAAAACTTCTTGCCAAAACAAATTTCGTTTGTTATACTAATAGTTGCGCAATCCTCTTTCACGGTATAGCAAATCTCACCAAGGACGGCTTAAATGAAAAAAGAAATAAAAAAAGAATGGTTTTTAGACCGATACTGTAATCAACAGTTTGCCGCCCTTGTAGAAGACGGGAGACTGACGGAATTCGAGTGCGAGCAAGAACCTCGCGGCGTTTGCGTCGGGGATATTTATAAGGGCAAGGTCGTCAACGTACTTTCGGGTATGAACGCCGCCTTTATTCATTGCGGTTTGGAAAAAAACTGTTATCTTTCCACGGAAGAAACGTACACCGACTACACAAAATACGACGGTTCGTTAAAAACAACGGACTCTAAGCCCTTAAAACTGAAAATCGGCGACGAAATCATTGTGCAGGTCACCAAGCCGCCGCGCGGAACGAAAGGCGCAAAGGTCACCACACATCTTTCCTTTGTCGGAAAACGGCTCATTTACCTGCCAAACACCGATTTTGTGGGCATTTCCCGTAAAATCACCGACGAAACCGTTCGTCACGATTTACTTCTTGCCGCCGAAAAAATGCGCTCTCGGGAGAGCGAGGGTTACATTATTCGCACCCAAGCCCCTTTTGCAACTGAGCAACAGTTGAAATCGGAAGCGGCATACTTAAAAAAATTATATAACGAAACCCTTGTTTTTGCAAAAAAAGCGCCCGTGGGCTCGGCAATTTACCAAGACGACGATTTGCCCTGCCGCGTCATGCGGGACTGCTTCGGCGACGAAATTTCCGCCATTCACGTAGGGGATAAAGAATTGTACTTGCGCCTTTCGCAGCTTATCAAGCTCCGCAAAGACATTTCCCCAAAAAAATTGCTTATGTATAAAGGCGAGCGTTCTATGCTCGAATCGTACAATATCCGACACCTCGTCTATAACGCAGCAAGCCCTATCGTTCCTTTAGAAAACGGCGGTTCGCTCGTGATCGAGCACACGGAAGCAATGACAGTCATCGACGTTAATACGGGCAGCTATATCGGCTCGAACAATTTAGAAGAAACGGTGTTTGCAGTCAACCTTGCCGCCGCGGAAGAAATCGCGCGACAGGTTCGTTTGCGTAATATCGGCGGAATCGTCGTGGTAGACTTTATCGATATGCAGGACGAAACACACAGAATCGCCGTCACCGACGCACTCACCGCGCATTTGCAAAAGGACAGTGCAAAATGTCACGTTTTGCCGATGAGCGAGCTTTGCTTAACGCAGTTTACCCGCAAACGGGTAGGACACGACGCGCGTTCTTATCTTGTAAAACCCTGTCCGCATTGCTCGGGCATGGGGCACGTACACGAAGATATTTTCGTCGTGACCGACATCCGCGCAAAACTTTTGGCATGTTTTGCAGAGGGTTATAATTCTGCCATAGTAGAACTCAATGAAAATATTATGGAAAAGATTTTAAATGAAGGGCTCTTTTCCATTGAAGCAAAAACACGTTGGAAGGATAAACGGATTTATTTGATTCCGCATAAAACCTATCGAGAAGATTGTCACACCGTCCGCGGCACAAACGAGGCCGGATTACGTCTTCCCGAAAAGGCGCAGCTACTTTACTGATTTTTCCCCGCCGCATTCTTGCGGCGGGTTTTTAAATGGCGGGAGCAGGGTCGCGTTTAATAAAAAATAGGTATACCGTGTACGCGTTGAAATGTAAAAAGATTTGCTTTAACAAACTTTTCCTTTCCCCTTAAATACTTTTTTTGCGAAAAAAACGCTTTACAAGTGGAACGCAATGTGTTATAATATTATTCGGTTGTGTCGTTTTTTATAAAATATTTTATAAAAGCACCGTTTTTACGGCGCAAAACAGACGCTTAACAATAAGGAAAAAACACATAAGGAGAACCCTAATGGAAGATAATCGTCAAGTGGAAGAGGGCAGCAGCTTATTAGACATCGTTCGCCTTCTTTTAAGCAAAATCAAATATTTGATCCTTGCCATACTCGTCGGCGGTATTTTGGGTGGTTGCTTGGCAATTTGGAAAACGATTGACATCAACTATTTCGGTACGCGCGTAGAATTCTACGTCAATCCTGAAAAACCCGAAGAAACGTCGGGTACGTCAAGCGGTGTAGCTGCAGGCGGTAGCCAATACGGCGTTTACGGCGCGTACGGTCAGCACGTTATGGACAACATGATCCGTCTTCTTTCGTCCGAAAGTTTTGCCGAGCAGCTTATTCTCAATGGCAATATCCTTCCCGAAAAAGGAAAGTATTTCTCGAATGAAGAAACCAACGCGCAATTCCGCGCCCTTTATGAAGCGGCTGAGCCTCTCCTTGAAGAAGTTGCCCGTGCGGAAAAAGATTACAACAACGCGTTGGAAATGAAAGCGAAAGCTGTCCGTAACTCCACCGAAAAGCTTCGTATTCTTAATCAAGAATGGGCGCCCCTTTATAACGGCGGTCAAGTAAAGAGCAGTTCTTTTAGATTGGAAGAATACTTAACCTACAAAGAAAAACACGGCGGCGTTCCCGCAGCTTTGGAAGCAGCTTACGACGCTTACACCGTTGCACAAAACGACGTAGCGACCGAGCAAACGAACGTGGACAACACGGAGCAAGCTTGGAAAATGGCAAAAAAAGCCGCTTACGAGCCGCAGTCGGAAAACGAAAAGCTCGGCGCGGTAGAAAAAGTTTTGGAGCTTTGGCGCACGTCTAGCGCATACGCTTCTCAGCTTTCCCGCTATAAGTCTTGCGTTTCTTATTCCTATTTAGAAAGCGCGCCCACGGACGATAACGATACGAGTAAGCTCGCGCGCTCTTTCATTTACGTAAGAATTTCCGTTCTTAATAAAGACGGTAAAGTTGGCACGGAAATCGCAAACGATATCTTAAGCCGCGTTAAAAACGTTGTTCCCGTATACGTAGCGAAAAATATGACCGTTCCCGACGGTTACGTCGGCACGAACTGCCAAAGAATTTCCCGTATGGACGGCATTCGTCAAATCAACCCTAGCTATACGAAAAACCAAGCGGTTAAGCACGGTATTTTGTTTGCTGGATTCTTCTTTGTGATCGCTTGCGTAGTCATAATCATCATAGATAAATCGGATAAACGTTTGCGCGACCAAGAAGTCATCACGAGAATGTTCAACGTCCCGGTTCTTGGCGTCGTACCCACGATCGACGAACTCGTAGCGGAATCCCACGCTAAGAAAAAGAGCGCGAATAAAACGAAGCCGGAGGTGAAATAATCATGGGATTTTTCTCAAAATTTTTCCGCAAGCGTCGCGATAGAAAACAAGCGAACAGACCTCACCGCTCGCGTAGAGCTGAGTATTTATTAGATGAACAAACGCCCTTCGACGTCACCGAAGCTTTCCGTAACTTAAAAGCGGCAATCTCTGTTTCCGTCCCGAAAAAGGAAGGCGGCGTCGCAATCATGCTGACGTCCGCATACCCGGAAGACGGCAAAACGACGGTCACGGCGAACCTTGCGTTAATGTTCGCCCTTTCGAACGCCAAGGTTGTTTTGGTGGACGCGGACATTCGAAAAGGCCGCGTTGCTAAATACTTCAAGCGCAAATCCGCGCCCGGTCTTTCCGATTATCTTTCCGGTCAGAACACCTTAGAAGAAGTCGTACATGCTTCTCACGTGAACGAAAATCTTTCGTACATCACCTGCGGTACGCACTCCCCGAAGCCCTATGAGCTTTTGGAAAGCGAAGAAATGAAAAAACTCTTGAACGACCTTCGTAAAGAGTACGATTATATTATTATCGACACTCCCCCCGTGCTCCTTCTTTCCGACGCATTGGCGCTTGCGCCGATCACGGACGGTACGGCGCTCGTTTGTCGCCATCAAGTATCCTATATCAGCGATATTTCCCGCGCGCTTAGCACTTTGAATTTCGCAAAAGCGAACGTTCTCGGCGTTATCGTAAACGACTATAAAGCGCCTAAAACGAGCAAATACGGTTACGGATACGGTAGCTATAAAAAATACTACTATTATTCCTATTCCTACGGTTCTACCAACCCTAACGAAGGGGAGGAAGAAACGGAGGTGCAGGAAGAACAAGGCGAATAACACGCAAAAACAGCAAGGAAGGGCGGAAAAACACCGCCCTTCTTATCATATTTAAGCGTTTTGGCGGGCTTTTGCTCGCCGTCGTTTGAAAAACGCAAAAAACGGGTACTAAATAACTATGGAAAATATCACGAAAAAAGAAACAACAAATATCTATCCCGTTATCCCCTTGCGCGGTAAGGTCGCTTTTCCCAATACCAACCTCTCTTTCGAGGTCGGCAGGAATATGACCTTGAAAGCAATCGAGTACGCCTCCGCCGCGAGTGAGCGCACCTTTTTTATTCTCACGCAAAAGGATACGGAAAAGGAAGACGTGACCGCAGAAGACTTATATTCCGTCGGTTGCGTAGCCAAAATCAAACAAATCGCACAACTCACGGGCGGCGCAGTCCGCGTATTGTGCGAAGTCCTTTACCGCGCAAAAGCGCGAGTCCTCCGCTTTGAGGAGGGGTATTTCTCCGCCGTTTGCGACCCTATCCAAACCGTCCACGGCGACGAGGTTATGGAAGAAGCATATTTCCGCACAGCGAAAGCGCTTGTCAAGGACGTTGCTTCCGTTGACGGCAAAATCGCAAAAGACGTCTTAGCAAGATTAGACCGCTGTCAAGCCGCGGAAGAGTACGTAAACGTTACAATGAGCGCAATGCGCGTCCGCTTGGAAATCAAGCAGTCTATCTTAGAAGAAACTAAACTCATCGAACAGTTAAAACAATTTGAGCGCTGCTTAAACGACGAGCTTGAAATCTCGAAAATCGAGAAAAAAATCGCGCAATCCGTCCGTCAAAGTATCGAGAAAAACCAAAAGGAATATTTCTTGCGCGAACAAATCAAAGCCATTCATTCCGAACTCGGCGACGACAACAAGGAAGAGGACGAATACCGCGCGAAAATTTTGGAAAAACGACTTCCCGAAAAACTTGAAATCAAATGCTTAAAGGAAGTGGACAGGCTCTCGAAAATGCCTTCTTCCGCCGCGGAGTACACGGTCATTGCGAACTACCTCGATCAAGTCCTTGCCCTTCCTTGGACGGAAGAAACGGAGGACACGGAAAGTTTAGAAGAATGCGCTAAGGTGCTCGAGTCCGACCATTTTGGCTTAGAAAAAATCAAAGAACGCATTACCGAATATTTAGCGGTTTTAAAACTCACGGGGTCTATGAAAGCGCCTATTTTATGTTTTGTCGGCCCTCCCGGGGTAGGTAAAACGAGCATCGCGCAGTCGATTGCTCGCGCGCTCGGTAGAAAATTCGTACGCATGAGCCTTGGCGGCGTCAAGGACGAAGCCGAAATCCGCGGTCACCGCCGCACTTATATCGGTGCAATGCCCGGGCGTATCTTGTACGGTATGAAGAATGCGGAAACCGTGAATCCCGTGTTCCTCCTCGACGAAATCGACAAAATCACGTCCGATATGCACGGTGACCCCTCGAGCGCGCTTTTGGAGGTCCTCGACCCCGAACAAAACACCTCTTTCCGCGATCGGTATTTGGAGTTTCCGTACGATTTAAGCAAAGTACTCTTTATCACAACGGCAAACACGCTCGAAACGATTCCCGGTCCTTTGCGCGACCGTATGGAAATTATCGAGCTTTCGGGCTATACTATGGAAGAAAAGACGGAAATCGCCCGTCGCTATCTCGTACCCAAACAGCTACGCGCAAACGGTCTTACGGACAACAATCTGACTTTCGGGACAGATGGTATCCGCGCCGCAATCGAGGGCTATACGAGAGAAGCGGGCGTGCGTACGCTAGAGCGCACGATCGGCGCGCTTTGTAGAAAAATTGCAGTAAAATACGCTGTGAATAAGGACATGCCCCCTGTCTTTGTGGATAAATCGAAAGCGGAAGAACTCCTCGGCATACCCAAATTCACGAAAAACGAAGACCGTTTCGAGCAAGAACTCGGCACGGTAACAGGTCTTGCGTGGACGGCTGTCGGCGGCACGACGCTCGTCGTAGAAGCGACCGCGATGAAAGGCAAAGGCGATTTAAAACTAACGGGTCAGCTTGGTGACGTCATGAAAGAATCGGCACAAGCCGCACTTTCTTATATCCGTACAAACGCGGAAAAATACGGCGTGGATTTAGACGCGCTTACAAAGACGGACCTGCATATCCACGTACCCGAGGGCGCGACCCCGAAAGACGGTCCAAGCGCAGGTATTACGATTGCAACGGCAATTTTGTCCGTTTTAACAGGCAAAAAAGCGCGCGGCGACGTTGCGATGACAGGTGAGATTACTTTACGCGGCAAAGTATTGCCTATAGGCGGATTGAAAGAAAAATCGCTTGCAGCAAGACGTGTCGGGATAAAAACGGTTCTAATCCCCGACGGAAATAAACGTGAAATCGACGAACTTCCGCAAGTTGTAAAAGACGAAATCCGTTTCATTCCCGTAAAAGGTGTAGACGAGGTTTTCAATATTGTGTTGGAGGGCGGCGCAAACTACGATTTGAGCGCAAACGAAAAACTTAAAGCGCCGAAAAAGAAACGCTTGCCCAAGGCAGTACCGCCTCTTTCGCACGATAACGCAGACAACACCGTCCGTTGCTAATTTTTACAAAAGTTTTCAATTAGGAGCTACCATGTACGAGACGAAACAAGAAAATCAAGCGCCCACTATGAAGATTAAGAACGCAACGTTTATCACTTCGGCGGCGAGAAAGGAGCAGTTTATCACGCCCGATAAGCCGATGATTGCCGTTTGCGGAAAATCGAACGTAGGCAAAAGCTCGTTTATCAATATGCTCGCAAACCAAAAAAAGCTCGCGAAAACGAGTAGCGAGCCGGGTAGAACGCGCCTTGTAAATTATTTTGATTTCGGGGAATTTATTCTTGCGGACTTACCCGGCTACGGTTTCGCGCGCGTATCGAAGGGCGAAAAGGAAAAATGGGCAAAGACGCTCGATAGCTTCTTTAAGGATAAGGCGCGTATCGCGCACGTGTTTATGCTCGTGGATAGTAGACACGATCCCACGGCGGACGACGTACAAATGATTGAATTTTTGCACTATCATACGTTGCCGTTCACGGTTACGCTCACTAAGGCGGATAAACTTTCCAAGATGAAGTTAAAAGAGCACTTGAAAGCGATTGCGGCGGACTTATACCTTGCGCCCGCAAACATGCTCGCCACGAGCTCGGAAACAGGCTACGGCAAGGCTGACGTTTTAAGAAAGCTCCGTGAAATTGTAGACCTTGCCAACGCGCCGATTTTAGTCGAAGACGAAACGGACGAGGACGAGGAATAAAGAAAAAAACAAGGGTCAAGGGCGTAACGCCCTTGCAAATTTTTAAGGCAGCGCCTTAAAGACTCAATGTCGTTGTCGCCGCAAGGCGAAACCTTATAAGAATAAAGAACAGGCTTTCCATTTGGAAAGCCTGTTCTTTTATTCTTTATGCGCGTTAGGTTTTACTAAAAGGGTTTTATAATCGGTATAAATGACAAACCCCGCTTTGCTCTTGTTCGGTTTTTTTACAAATTTTCGTTTGCAATAGTCCACGGGAATTTTATCCGAGTCCCGTCCGTCCGAATAATATGCGCAAAGTTCCGCAGCGTATAAAAGCACTTCATCGCGTACCTGCCCCCCATGTACGTCAATAATAACGTGCGAAGAATGGTATTTTTGCGCGTGCAGCCATATATCGTCGGCGGCAGCCAACCGCAGCAGTCTATCATTTTGTAAATTATTTCGGCCGACGTAAATTTTTGCGCCCATATACTCATATTCTCGGAAAGGGGTGACGATTTCCTTTTTCTTTCCGCCCGCTTTTTGCGGCGCGGCGCGAAGAAGCCCTAGCTCGACAAGCTCCGCTTCTATTTCCTTTAAATCCTCCGCATTCTCCGCGCGGACAATAGATGAAATCACGCTGTCGGTATATTCGATTTCCGCTTCTTCCTTTTTCAGCATCGGCGCAAGCACTTCCTTGGCACGCTTATGCTTATTATAAGTCTTAAAATACCTTTGCGCGTTTTGTGAGGGGGTGAGTGTGCTATCGAGCGTGATTTTGATTGTCCCGCCCGCTTCGTCATACCAATTTTCCAGTTCAACGCTGCTCATGCCCTTTTCCAAGCGATACAAATTCGCCGTTAAAAGCTCGCCTTTTATCCGCAAATCTTCCGCTTTTTCCGCGTCCTTTAACCGTTCAAGAGTGTCTTGCAACTTTTTCGTTTGTTTCTTCTTTAATGCGCGCGCCGTGTTTTCTAATTTTCGCTTTTTATCGTCAAAAATCTTTTTATTGTCCCGCGACGAGAAAAACTCATCCTCCGCCTTACACAAGGACGGCATTTCCACGCCGCCCGCTACGGGAAATGCGAAAAAGTCCACCGCCGTACCGCTTGTGTATTTCACACACGGACGGTTGGGCTCTTTCTCACAAAAATCGCCCACAAACTCCCAAATCGGAAATGCGGACGTAAGCGCCGCATGAATAGAGCCCGCCTTTTCTTCCGCTATGCGGACAATTTCTCGCGCCGTCGGCAAAGCAAGCCCCGAAATGTTCTCGAAAAGAAAGAGCGCAAGTTCCTCTTTATCGAGTATATTTTCTCTCGTCGAAAGGTAATTTTCCAGCCGTGAACGCATACCTGCCCCGTCGAAAGGGGATAATTTGTCCTGCTTTTCGGGATATAAATATTTTGCTCCGGGGAGTAACACACGGCGGGAATTGTCCTCTAAAGCGGACGTTTTTAACGCGCCCAAAATAATCCCTTTTTCCGTCAAGACAACGTTCGAATATTTCCCCATCAGCTCGCAATGCAAGGTGCGTTTTGCTTCCGAAAAGTCGGTCGTACAATGCAAGTCGATTTCGATAATGCGCTCAAAATCATATTGCCGAATCTCTAAAATTTCCGCGCCAAGCAAGTGTTTTCTAAGCAACATGCAAAAATTCGGTGCAATCGGAGCGGGCTCTTTCTCAAAAAGAGATAAACAAACGCGCGCATTCGACGCATTTGTGCTCAAAATGAGTTTAACCGTCGTTTTTCCAGTGTATATAATAAAGGTAAGCTCGTCTTTATTGACCTGCGAAACGCGGTTGATTTTTCCACCGACGAGAAAAGTATTCAGTTCTTGTGCCAAGCGGCGAATGTGAAACGCGTCCTGCGGCATAATTCGACCTATCCAAAGTATATTTCTTCCTTAATTATACTCGAAAAATACAAAAATGTAAACGAAAACGCTTTATTTTCTTCAATAAATGTGGTAAAATATAAGGCGTGCAAAAAATAAAAGAAAAATCAACACGGATTTTAGGAGAATAAAACTATGAAGTACACTACCAAAGCGGCAGAAAAGAGCACGGTAAAAATCACCATCAAATACGACGGTGAAGATTGGGCGAACGCGCAGCAAAAAGCATATTTGAAGCTTCGCGGCAAATTCGCGGTAAACGGTTTCCGTAAAGGCAAAGCAACCAAGAAAGCGATCGAAAACGCATACGGCAAGGGCGTTTTTTATGACGAAGCATTGAACGATATGTTCGCACAAAGCTACAGCGAAATTCTTGCGAAAGAAGAAAAGAAGTTTGTCGTTGTCGGCGATCCCAGCGTTACGGTTGAAAAACTTGAAGACGACGGCATTACCCTCGTTGCAATCGTTCCCGTAAAACCTGAGGTAAAAATTTCCAACTATAAGGGTATGAAAATCCAACAGTATGCGTATACTGTTAAGGACGAAGAAGTCGCTGCGGAACTCGCAAGAGTGCAAGATAGAAACGCTCGTAAGGTAGAAATTACCGACAGAGCGGCGCAAAACGGCGACATCGTAAACATCGACTTTGTTGGTACGGTTGACGGCGTGAAATTCGACGGTGGCGAAGCGGAAGGTTTCGACCTCACGCTCGGCAGCGGTCAATTCATTCCTGGTTTTGAAGACCAAGTAGTAGGAATGAACATCGGCGAAACGAAAGACGTAAACGTCACCTTCCCCGAAAACTACCAAGCGGAAAACTTGAAGGGTAAGGCGGCTGTATTCGCGGTAAAACTCAACGCTATTCAAGGCAAAGAGCTCCCCGAGCTCACCGATGAATTCATCAAAGACGCAACGGGCAGCGAAACGGTAGAAGAATACAAAACGAAAGCAAGAGAAAGACTGCAAGCGCAAGCTGACCGTAGAGCAAACGATCAAACGGAAAACAGCATTCTCGACGCAATCGCCGCAAACGCGGAAGTAGAAATTCCCCAAGCGATGATTGAAAGAGAAATCGACGGTCTTGTTCAAAAATTCGAATATCAGCTTATGTACCAAGGCTTGAAACTTCAAGACTATCTTGATTTCTTGAAAGTTACGGTAGCAGATTTTAGAAAGAACTACGAAGAACAAGCGAAGAAGAACGTTTTGAATCAGCTCATTATTTCCCAGCTTATCAAGGACGAAAAACTTGAAGCAACGGAAGAAGAAGTAGACGCGAAAGTTGCAGAACAAGCGGCTTCCGTAAACAAGACGGCGGAAGAATACAAGAAGAACATGGATCCCCGTCAGTTCGACTATATCCGCAGCGATATCGTAATCACCAAACTCTTCAACTTCTTGAAAGAAAACAACGAAATGTACGTAGAAGCGTAAATTTCCGTTTCAAAAAACAATCACGGGGCGATCCTTTTAGGGTCGCCCTAATCAATCGGAACTTCCCTATAAGGTAGAACCCTTAAAAACGCATTTGTTAAACGAGGTAAAGAATGAATAATGTATTAGTTCCCTACGTAGTAGAACGCACGTCTTCGGGCGAACGCACTTACGACTTATATTCCCGTCTCTTGGACGATCGAATCATCTTCCTTTCGGGCGAAATTAACGACGCGGTCGCAAACACCGTTGTTGCACAGCTTATCTACTTGGAAGGTAAGGACTCCACGAAAGACATCAGCTTGTACATCAACTCCCCCGGCGGCAGCGTATCGGCAGGCATGGCGATTTACGACACGATGAACTATATCAAATGCGACGTTTCGACGATTTGTATCGGTTTGGCGGCGTCGATGGGCGCGTTCCTTCTTTCGAGCGGCGCAAAGGGCAAGCGTTACGCTCTTCCTAATTCGGAAATCATGATCCATCAACCCCTTGGCGGCGCGCAAGGTCAAGCAAGCGACATTAAAATCCAAGCGGAACACATTCTCCGCACGAAAGCGAAGCTCAACCGTATCCTTTCCGAGAACACGGGCAACGATATCGCCACAATCGAAAGAGATACTGATCGCGACAATTATATGTCCGCGGAAGAAGCGAAAAACTACGGCTTGATAGACAAAGTTTTCGTAAAGAGATAAACCTTTTTATTAAAATAACAGAGGCAGGTGCGCGTTGAAATTTATTTTCACAATTTTTCCTGCTCGCGCGTATTGTAATTTATAAGAAATTTTGGAGTAAAAATATACATGGCAAACAAACATCAGAGCTGTTCGTTCTGCGGCAAACCCAAGGAAGAAACGCGCCGTTTAATTACCGGCCCCGACGGAGCTTGTATTTGTGACGAGTGCGTAGAAATTTGCAAGTCCATGGTGGACGAATGGGAAAAGGAAAAAACTCCGCAAGAGCAAGTTCCTTTGAAAAAGCCCGCAGAAATCAAAGCGGAATTGGATAAATATATCGTCGGTCAGGATAAAGCAAAACGCGTTTTATCCGTTGCGGTTTATAACCACTATAAACGTATCAATGCCACGGTCGATAAGAAAAAGGACGACGACGAAGTGGAAATTGAAAAGAGCAACGTGCTTCTTCTCGGTCCTACGGGCAGCGGCAAGACCTTGCTTGCAAGAACGCTTGCGAAGATTCTCAACGTGCCTTTTGCAACGTCGGACGCGACCACGCTCACGGAAGCGGGCTACGTCGGCGAGGACGTGGAAAATATCCTTTTAAAACTCATTCAAAACGCCGATTACGACATCGAGCGCGCGCAACGCGGCATTATCTATATCGACGAAATCGATAAGATTGCGAGAAAGAGCGAAAACGTATCGATCACGCGCGACGTTTCGGGCGAAGGGGTACAGCAAGCGCTTTTAAAAATTATCGAAAGCACGACGGCAAGCGTACCGCCCCAAGGCGGCAGAAAACACCCCAGCCAAGAATGTCTTAGAATCGACACAACGAACATTTTGTTTATTTGCGGCGGCGCGTTCGTGGGGTTGGATAGAATCGTTTCTTCAAGAAAGGATGATACGACGCTCGGTTTCGGCGGCAAGGTAAAGCTTGGCGAACACGAAGCGGACTACACCGTTTTAGACGACGTAAAACCGCAAGACTTGACAAAATTCGGTTTAATCCCCGAGTTCGTTGGCCGCATTCCCATTGTCGTTAGCTTAGAACAACTGGACGAATCGGCACTCGTGAAAATTATGACCGAACCGAAAAACGCGATTATTAAGCAATACCAAAAACTTGTTGGTTTCGACGGTGTAAAACTCACGGTAGAAGACGAAGCGGTGCGCGAAATTGCGCAAACGGCAATCCGTTTAAAGACGGGTGCGCGCGGGTTGAGAACGATTATTGAAAACGTAATGACGGAAGTAATGTACAAAATTCCGTCCGAAGAAAACGTGGAAGAAGTCATCGTCTCGAAAGAATGCTTAACGGACGGCGCAACGCCGAAACTTGTCTATAAAAAATCGGCTTAAATCTTAAAAATAGACAAACACCCCCGACCTGCTCTGCAGGTCGGGGTGTTTCATTTCATCTCGTACATGGGTGGGTTATTTTGTCTTTTCACGACGATAAAACCACCATTTCAAAATCGCCGCGCTCAAAATAATCGCATATCCTATCACACTCCATACGTCGGGGTATTCTGAGAAAAGAATCATACCCCACACTGCGGCAAAAAGCACTTGCGAATAGTCGTAAACGGAGAGTTCTTTTGCAGGCGCATACTTATACGCCGCCGTTAAGGAAAACTGCGCGCCGCTTGCCGCACCTCCCGCAAGAAGCAACCACGCTACCTGTGCAAAGGTCATGGGCGCGTGATCCGCAATCACGAACGGAATCACCGCAAGACAAGAAAATGCCGAGAAAAAGAACACGATCACTGCCGAACGCTCTCCCTGATTGCGAAGCTTTCGCACAAACGCGTAGGCAATCCCCGCGCCGACCCCGCCCAAAAGCCCGATAGCGGGCGGCAAAATTTCCGCATATTCAAAACTCGGACGAGATACGAAAAGCACGCCGACAAACGCAAACCCTACAAGCAGCCAATCCCAAAGATTTGCCTTTTCCTTAATAATAAAGATAGAAAAAATCACTGTGAAAAAGGGGGAAAGCTTATTAAACATCGACGCGTCGGAAATGGGCATATGGTCGATGGCGTAAAAATTACACACAATCCCCACCGTACCTGCAAGCGAGCGAAATAAAAGGGGGATAAAACTCCCGTTTTGCATTTTCATCGAACCGCTTTTTAACAATAGAATAAAGCTTACGAGCGCGGCAACAGAATTACGGAATAACGCTTTTTGAAACGTGGGTAACTCGCCTGCATATCGAACGAAAACGCTCATAAGCGAAAAGAAAAATGCGGAAAGCACGATAAAAAACACGCCAAGAAAGAGCGAGCTTTTCCCTTGGAACACATCGTTTTTATTTTTCAACTCGGACATGGGTACTCCATTTTCTATTTTTTCTACGTTTTTCTCGTGTTGGTTTTCCATAATAACAGTATATGCAATCTTTTAAATTCAAGTGTTAGAAAAAATAAAACCCGACGCCGTTTTCAGGGTCGGGTTTGGTCAATCCTTATTTGGACTTACGCGTTGGGATAAACGCTAGCTTTCGTTTTGTCTTTGCCCATTCTTTCGTACCGAACGATGCCGTCAACGAGCGCGAACAAGGTGTCGTCTTTGCCGATACCTACGTTCGTACCGGGATGGATCTTCGTACCTCTTTGGCGGACGAGAATGTTCCCAGCGAGAACTGCTTGACCGTCGCTGCGCTTCGTGCCAAGGCGTTTCGCTTCGCTGTCTCTACCGTTGTGAGAAGAACCGGTACCTTTTTTATGAGCGAATAAACTGATAAAAATCATTTTTATTTCTCCTTAAAAATCTAATTTGGTCTTTGCTTTTTCAAGCGGTGCGATTAAAGCTCGATTTTTTCAACTTTAACTGCGGTGAAGGGCTGTCTGTGACCCTGCTTATTACGTTCGTTATTTTTCGCTTTGTACTTAAAGACGATGATTTTCTTCGCCTTGTCTTGCTTAACGACCGTA
>JAFTQI010000033.1 GCA_017462825.1 Clostridia bacterium
ACTTTATCTTAAGGGTTAATTAAAATATACCTTTTGGAGTTTCCACCCCTATTTTTCGACCGTTTTGAGACCTTTTGGAGTCTTGACCCACGTAGAGACGCTCGTGTGCCTTGCTCGCAAGGCATAGAAAAAAGGAAAACGCACCCCTGCGCCGTGCTTGCACGAGCGCAGGGGTGCGATTGCTTTTTGGACGTTGTTGCACAACGGGAACGAGAGTAACTGTGAGTTTGAGTTCGCCGTCGGCGAGAGACGAACATACATTCCCTTAGCCGAATATCAAGAAACTCAATAACCGTCCGAATGGTCGGTTATTTTTTGCGTAGCAAAAAGAAGTAGTTTTTCCACACGAAATGCACTAAAAAGCATACTTTTTACCATTGACAAATGGTAAATTCAATGGTAAAATTTATAATAGCAAAAAGGGAGTGGCAACTATTATGTTACGTTACGATATTGAGGAAAAGTTAAGTACGACGGTCGAGCGTTTGGGCGCGCTTGCGGTCAAATCGCAGATTGCGGTAGCTACCGAGTATACGGACGAAATCGGCGAGAAAACGGTTTTGCCCAAGGCTTGTAAGTCTTGGAAACCTTTCGCAGCTCCGTATACGATTTTTGAGCAGGATAAATATTATTGGTTCAAAGCGACCTTTGAAGTAGAAGAACACGCCTACGAAAAGGCGTATTTTTGCGTGGATACTTGCCTTGCGGGCGGTGAAAACGCGGGTACGATTCGTCCGCAGGGTTTGCTGTACTTGAACGGCGAAGTGGCGCAAGGGGTGGACATCAACCACACCGACGTATTCGTAAAAGCAGGAAAATACGAAATGTATTTGCTCTTTTATACCCACGAATTTCCGCGCAGTTTCCCTTTGTATTTTTCGATTAAATACGTAGACGAACGAATTCGCGCGGCGTATTACGATTTCTTAATGCCCCGCGACGCGTTAAAGCTCGTAAAAAAGCGTAGCAACGAGTTCGTTGCCGCGTCGACGGCGTTGGAAAGAGCTGCCAACCTGCTCGATTTTAGGAGGGAATATTCGGACGAATTTTACGCGTCTTTGGGAAATGCTAAGTCGTACTTATACGAGAATTATTACGGAAAACTTTGCGGTAGCGAACAAATTGTGAACTGTATCGGTCATACCCACATCGACGTGGCTTGGCTTTGGACACTCGAACATACAAGGGATAAGATAGAACGCAGTTTTTCGACCGTTTTGCGGCTCATGGACGAGTATCCCGACTATAAATTTATGTCTTCTCAGCCTCAGCTTTACGCGTTTTTGAAAGAGCGTAATCCCAAGTTTTACGAGAAAGTAAAGGAAAAAATCAAAGAAGGCAGATGGGAAGTGGAAGGCTCGATGTGGCTGGAAGCCGACTGCAACTTGACGAGCGGCGAAAGTCTTGTTCGTCAGATCGTACACGGTAAAAAGTTTGCGCTTGAAGAATTCGGCATAGAGTGCAAGACGGTATGGGAGCCCGACGTATTCGGGTACTCGGCGGCGCTTCCGCAAATTATGAAAAAAAGCGGCGTAGACCGCTTCGTCACGGCGAAAATCGGTTGGAACGACACCAACCGTATGCCCTACGATACCTTTGTTTGGCAAGGGATTGACGGAAGCGAGGTATTCTCGTTCTTGCTTTCTACTTGTAAATGCGACCCCCGTATTGAAAAATACGACGAAACGTACACGACTTACGTGGCGTTCTTAGACGCGACGCATACGCTCGGTACTTGGAATCGTTATGAGCCGAAGGAATTCAACAACGTAACGATGATGACCTACGGTTGGGGGGACGGCGGCGGCGGTCCTACTCGCGAAATGCTCGAGCAGGAAAAACGTCTTTGCTACGGTTTGCCCGGGCTGCCCAAAACCCGTATTGCTACGGTGAAAGAGAGCCTTGATGAAATTGAAGAAAACTTCTTCACCAACGCGAAAGAATTGAAACGCTATCCCAAGTGGAGCGGCGAAATTTATTTTGAATACCATCGCGGTACGCTGACTTCCGTGCCGAGAATTAAATACAACAACCGTAAGGGCGAGTTTGCGTTACAAAACACCGAGCTTTGCCGTACGCTTGCCGATTGCTTGTGTAAGCTCGATTATCCGTACGCGGAAATGGACAAAGATTGGAAGACTTTGCTTTTGAATCAATTCCACGACATTTTACCCGGTTCTTCGATTGAAGGGGTATATCAAGAAAGCGACAAGCAATACGCAGAGCTTTTCAAAACGCAGTCCAAATTGACGAACGCGGCGCTTGATAAAATTTCAGAAAATATCCAAACGGAGGGGGGCATGTTCGTGTTCAACCCCAACGGCTTCACGGCAAACGGTACGTTGAAGGTGGACGGTGAAACACGAATTGTCAAAAATATTCCCGCGCTTGGTTATAAAGTAGTGGCGCTCGAAAAGACCAAAAACACTGTCAAAATCGGTGAAAAGACGCTCGAAAACGACGCATATAAACTTGTCTTTGACGAAACGGGCGCAATCGTTTCCCTTTGGGATAAACGCTATCGCCGCGAAATCGCAAAAACGGGCGAAAAACTCAACGAACTGCGTGTATACGAAGACATGCCGTACCAGTACGACAACTGGGAAATGACTCCATACTACAAGCAAAAAGAATGGGTTTTGGACGGCAAGGCTACGTTTGAGTCGATTGTCGACGGGGATAGAGCAGGCTTCAAAATCACGAAGACATATTTTGATTCTACGATTTGTCAAGAAGTGTATTTGTACAGTCAAGGCGTCGACCGCATCGATTTTGTTACGAATATCGATTGGAAAGAAAAACGTCAACTTTTGAAAGCGCGTTTCCCGTTCAATTTGCTTGTGAACAAGGCAACCTATGACATTCAGTTCGGCAACATCGAAAGAAATACCTGCGCGAATACGAGCTGGGACGCGGCGAAGTTTGAAGTTGCGGCGCAAAAGTGGGTGGATTTCTCGGAAAACAATTACGGTGTGTCCTTATTGAACGATTGCAAGTACGGTTTCGGCGCGGAAGAATCTACGTTGACGGTTACTCTTTTGAAATCGGGCAGTTTCCCTTACGACGGCGCGAGCGACGATATCCCCGAGTGTGTATATTCCCTCTATCCGCACGGCGGAGATTTCCGCCAAGGGGGTACGATTGAAGCGGCGTACGTACTCAACCGCGGTTTGCAAGGCAAGAAACTTGAAAAACAAATCGGCGCGCTTTGCGACGAATACTCTTTCGTGAAGTGCGATACGGCGGGCGTGTATGTAGAAACGGTGAAGAATGCTGACGATAAGGACGGCGTAGTGCTCCGTTTATACGAAGCATTCAAGGAAACTAAGACGGTCTCTTTACAAATAGATAAAAAGTTCACGAAAGCCTATATTTGCGATATGTTAGAACGGGAAGAAATAGAACTTGCGATGAAGGACGGAAACATCGAATTCCCCGTCAAACCGTTTGAAATCCTTACGATAAAGTTAAAATAAAAGAGCAGGAAACGCATAGAGTAAGAAAAGGGTGAGTTACGATACTCGCCGCGGAAAACTATGCAGATGGAAAAACAAGACGGATTCGTCTAAGCAAAATCATTTAGAAATAAGCGAAAAATTATTGCGAGCCCCTTGAAAAGGGGCTCGTTTTTACAAAAAAAACCATTCCCAATATTGACAACGGCTCGTCATCATGCTATAATAGGAGAAAACCTTTTTATCGATTAAAAGGGCAAACTAAGCGACATTTTTTGCGAAAGCGGGAGAGTTTTCTATATCGTTTACATAACATGGAGAAAGAAGTAGAGAAATAATATATGCAAAGAAAAAACACGAAAAATGAAAAACAAGGCGGACAGGTACGCGTTGAAAAACGCCGCGTCCCGCTGCCGCACGGCGTAAAACGTAACGAAACGGGCGCGAAAGTGGAGCGGGTAAACGGCGCGCCCGTCTATACGGCGATTTATAAAGTTAACCGCAGTGAAGAACTTTTGGATTTCTTGCTCCGCAAGGTGAATACGTCGAGAAACAACGTTAAATCCTTGCTAGTTAGACGGCAGGTTTTGGTGAACGGGAGCGTAGTCACCCAGTACAATTTTGTCCTCGCAAAAGATGACGAAGTGAAGCTTTCCAAGCGCCCGATAAAAGACGCGCCTACGGCAAAGCAGGCGTTGAGAGTGGTGAAAACCGCGCCGAGAAACCACGAGTTTAAGGTGATTTACGAGGACGAGGATTTTCTTGCAATCGATAAACCCGTCGGGCTTTTGTCGGTGGAAAGCGATAAGGAAACGGAGTGTGCCTTTGGGTACGCTTTCGACTATTTGCAAAAGCAGGATAAGAAAGTAAGACCTTTCATTTTGCACCGTATCGACAAGGAAACGTCGGGGGTTTTAGTTTTTGCGAAAAACGTGAAAGTGCATTCCATGCTCAAAATGCATTGGAACGAGCAGATTACTAAGCGCGAATATTATGCGGTGGTGGAAGGTGCTTTTACGGAAAAAGCAGGTACGCTCGTCAATTATTTAAAAGAGAATCAAAATAACATGGTGTACGTGACGAACGATCCGTCTTGCCCTAAGGCAATCACGCGTTACGAAGTGGTGAAAGAGAATGAAAAATATTCCCTTTTGCGTGTGGAAATTGATACGGGTAGAAAGAACCAAATCCGTGTACAAATGAAAGCAAAGGGGCATTCTATTGTCGGCGACGACAAATATGGACACGAGAAAAATCCGCTCGGACGGCTTGGTTTGCACGCCTCCAAAATGGAGTTCGTACACCCGGTCACGAAAGAGCTTATTTCAATCAACGCGACCCTGCCCCCGTCCTTTCGACAAATTTTTGGGTCGTAACCATCATTAAGGAAGTAGAAATATGAAGAAAATTGCAAGTTTTACGGTCAATCACGATACCCTTGAAAAGGGAATGTATATTTCTCGCATAGACGGCGACGTAGTGACGTACGATATACGTATGAAGAAACCGAACGGAGGCGATTATTTAAATATGAGTGCGGCGCATACGTTGGAGCATTTGTTCGCGACCTACGCGCGCAATAGTGAACACGGCGATAAAATCGTGTACGTTGGACCGATGGGTTGTCGGACGGGCTTTTACTTGCTCACACGCGACACGCTCACTCATGCGCAAGCGATTGCGCTTGTGAAAGAGAGTATGGCGTTTGTTCGCGATTTTGAAGGGGAAATCCCCGGCAATAAAAAGGAAGAATGCGGCAATTATCTCGATCACGATTTGGTCGGCGCGAAGAAAATCGGTGGCGAAATGTACGCGGTGTTAGAGAATTGGACACAGCAAAATTTGCAGTATAAGGAGTAAAATATGGAAGCGTTAGAATGTATGTTGACGCGGCGTAGCGTAAAGAAATATAAAGATACGCCCGTAGCGAAAGAACTTATTCAAAAAATTGTGGAAGCGGGTACGTACGCGCCCACGGGTAGAAATGCGCAAGCGCCGATTATTTTGGCGGTTAGCAATAGGCAGGTCCGCGACGAACTTTCCGCAATCAATGCAAAAGTGCTTGGCGCGCGCGAGGGTACGGACCCCTTTTATAACGCGCCCGTCGTGCTTGTCGTTTTGGCGGAAAAAGAGCGGAATACCCGCGTTTACGACGGCTCGTCCGTAATGCAAAACTTACAGCTTGCCGCGCATGCGTTGGGCTTGGGCTCGTGTTGGATTCACCGCGCAAAGGAAACCTTTGAACTTCCCGAAGGAAAAGCCATTTTAGAGCGCTTGGGGATAACGGGCGAGTACGAAGGGGTTGGCAACTGCGTGATTGGGTATTTAGACGGCGACTACCCCGTAACGAGACCGAGAAAGGAAAATTGGGTGTATTACGTCGATTAAAATTCGTTTGCCCATTGACAGCGAAAAAAGAAAGTGTTATAATTTAGAAAACAGTATAGGGAGATTATTATGGAAAACAAGATTATTTGTAACTGTATGCAGGTATCCGAAGCGGACATTGAAAAGGCGTTGCACGAAAGCGGTAATTTTTCGGACGTTGAAAAAGCGTTTGAAAAGGTGCAAATGATTACGCATTGTTCGACGGGTTGCGGCGGTTGCCACGATAAAGTGCTCGACGTTATTTCCGAAATGATGGCGTAAAGCCTCGGTTCGTGGCAAATGCAAGTAGGCGTATCGACAGCTTCGCTGTTCATGCGAAAGAATAACGAGGCGGCGTTGCCTCTCTTAAACGACCTTGGCGTGAAATATGCCGAGGTCTTTCTGACGTCCTTTTCCGAGTACGGCTATCCGTTTGCCGACACGCTCAAAAGTGTAAAAGGGGACTTGAACGTCTATTCTGTGCACGCGCTCAACACCGAGTTTGAGCCGCAATTATTCAGCAAACACCCACGCGTGAAAGCGGACGCGTACGGCTGGGCGGAAAAAGTGCTCGAAAGCGCGGTGGCGCTCGGCGCGAACTATTATACTTTCCACGGCGCGTCGAGAGTGAAACGCGCTTCTCGCTCGGGCGAAAACGACGATTTTCCGTCGATGATAGCAGGCTTTCGCGAGCTTTCCGAGTTTTGCGAAAACCGCGGCGTTTCGCTGTGCCTTGAAAACGTGGAATGGTCCACTTACAACCGCCCCGGCGTATTCCGTATTTTAGCGGACGAAATTCCCAAACTTTGCGGCGTACTTGATATCAAGCAAGCGCGCATTTCCGAGCACCCTTGGGGGGTGTATTTAGACGAGATGGGCGATAGGCTTTCCCACGTGCATATTTCCGACGTGGACGAGCGCGGAAAAATGTGTTTGCCAGGACAAGGCCGTTTCCCGTTTGAAGAACTCGTCAAACGCTTAATTGACGTCGATTTTAACGGTGCGATTTTGATTGAAGTATATAATAAAGATTATAAGGAATATGCCGAACTCAAAAATTCAGTGGATTTTATAGACGAAATTTTTTATAAATACGGTTGTCAAAAATAATTTTCACTTTTTTAGGGAAAACTATTGACAAGTATCCAAAAGATATGCTATATTATAAATAGGATTTAATCCTAATAAAAGGAGAAAAAGGAAATGTTAAAAGTATATCAGTGTGAAAAGTGTGGCAAGACGGTTGTGAGCAAGGAAGCTTTGGCGCTTGAGGGCTGGAAGGAGCTTGTGGTAGGGAGTGTTGACGCGGCGAAAGAGAAGCACGTGCCTATTGTAACGAAGAAGTGCAAGACGGTGAAAGTGGACGTAGGCAGCGTAGCGCATCCAATGACGGCGGAGCATTTGATTGAATGGGTGGCTTTGGAAACGGAGCAGGGCTATCAAATCAAGTATTTGGCGGCAGGGAGCGAGCCCGTATGCACGTTCACGCTTGCGGACGGAGATAATGCGGTTGCGGTGTATGCGTACTGCAATTTGCACGGCGTCTGGCAAGGCTGAGCCTTGACCCAATTTTAGTGTCTTACCGTACGTTTAAAAAAAAGCACGTTTTACGCGTAATAAATAAAAAGGAATAATAGATATGATTGAAAAGGAAGCAATGTATAAGCTTACGTATGGCTTGTTCGTACTCACAACGACGGACGGAGAAAAACAAAACGGTTGTATCGTAAACACCGTTTCGATGATTACGGACAGTCCTAAACGGATTACTGTGTTTGTCAACAACGGCAACTATTCCGCTGAACTTTTGAAAAAGACTGGCGTATTCAACGTTTCCGTTTTGACGGAAAGTGCGCCGTTTGATATTTTCAAGCAGTTCGGGTTCTCGTCGGGTAGGGATACGGACAAATTTGCAGAGGGCAGGTACGCGACAAGTGAGAACGGACTGTATTATTTGCCCGAGTATACCAACGCGGTTTTGAGTGCGAAAGTGGTAGATTCTTATGATTACGGCAGCCATACGTTGTTCGTAGCGGAAGTGACGGAAGCAAAGACGCTTTCGAGTGAAAAATCCGTTTCCTATGAATATTATTTAAATCATATCAAACCCAAGCCCGAAGCGAAAAAGGAAAGCGCGGGCAAGAAATGGGTATGTAAAATTTGCGGATACGAGTACGAGGGAGAAGAATTGCCTCCTGATTATATTTGCCCGATTTGCAAGCACCCTGCGGAAGATTTCGAGCTGATCGGCTAATTCGTCAAAGGGTATCTTAGTTCGACAAAACTTGCGGAAAAAATTGTAAAAAGGTTACAAAAACGGCGTAAAAATCCTTGACATACATCTTTTGAATTGCTATACTAGAGAAGAATTAACGCATAGGCAAAGGATGGTGAAAAAAGAATGTCTACGGTTAGAGTTGGTGAAAACGAAAACGTTGAAAGTGCATTGCGCCGTTTCAAGAGAAAGTGCTCCCGCGACGGTATCATCGGCGATCTTCGTAAGAAGGAATTCTATGAAAAGCCTTCCGTAAGAAGAAAGAAGAAGTCGGAAGCTGCACGTAAAAGAAGCAGAAACTAAAACACAAAAGAGCTCACAGCGGTGAGCTCTTTTTGTTTGCGAAAAATGTCGAAGAAATAGGAAAGGAGAGAATTATGTTGAATACGGGAAGCCGAACGCTCAGGGAAGAAGCGCGCAGAGCAAAGAACCGTCTTAAAGGCGGTTTTTGGACGGAATGCGAAGCGGAAAAAGAAGAAAAAATGCAAAAAGCACGGGAGCAGGGTCTTAACGAAAGCAAAGCAGAGCGTTTTTTCGCCGCGCAAATCGCAAATAAGATTTCGGGCGAAAAGGAAGACGAATTTTATCTCAAAGTGAAGAATATGCTCTTAGAATGCGGGGAAGTGAGCGACGCCATTGGTCGCTTGACGGACAAGGCGTATTATGAAACTCTTTCCTACGAAGAAAAACAGCGTTATAATTTGACCTTGAGCGAGAAATATCTACGCGCGCTCGAACGTTTCCGCGCCGAGTGCGAGTTTGAAATTTTCGGCGGACAAGCATAACGCGCGCGTATATCGCACGGGGTTGTAAAAAACAACCCCGTGTTTTTGATTTCCGCAAGAAAAGGTGCTTGCCAAAACGCGGAATTTATGCTATAATATTCTCGTTATGACACAGTTAGAAGAAATTTTAGAAAAATTGAATGAAGAACAACGCAAGCCTGTTTTACAAACGGAAGGGCCCGTACTTGTTTTGGCGGGTGCAGGGAGCGGCAAAACGCGCGTTTTGACGTCGCGTATTGCCTACCTCGTAGAAGAAAGAGGCGTGCCTGCGGAAGCGATTCTTGCTATCACGTTCACGAACAAAGCGGCGAACGAAATGAAAGAACGTCTTTCGTCTATTTTGGACGTTTCGCGCATGTGGGTGAGCACGATTCACAGCATGTGCGTGCGGATTATCCGCATGTACGCCGAAGATTGCGGGGTAAGCTCGAATTTCTCCATTTATAGCGAAACGGAGCGCAACAATATCATCAAAAAATCCTTCCAAGAATGTGACTTTGAGGAAGAAAAACTCTTAAAAGCGGTAAAATTCCACATCGCAAACGCAAAAATGCTCGGTCTTTCGCCCGAGCAGTACGGCGAAGAAAACGCAGGCGAGCGGGATATCGAATCGATTGTGAAAGTGTACGCGCGTTATCAAAAGCACTTGCAGGAAAATAACGCGCTCGATTTCGACGATTTACTCAACGAAACGCGTAATCTACTCCGTCGCAACGAGGAAGCGAGAGAATACCTTGGCGGTCGTTTCCGCTATATTTTGGTGGACGAGTTCCAGGACACGAACTCGGTACAGTTTGAAATCGTCAAGTATTTAGCCTCCGTGCACGGCAACCTTTTCGTGGTTGGCGATGACGATCAGTCCATTTACGGTTGGCGGGGTGCGGAAATCGGGAACATTCTCGACTTTGAAAAGACTTTCAAAAATGCGAAAGTATTCAAGTTAGAGCAAAACTACCGCTCGACTAAGCGAATTTTGAAGCTGGCAAATGCAGTGATTAGAAACAACCGCGGCAGAAAGGACAAGACCCTTTGGACGGAAAACGAAGAAGGGGCGGAAGCGAAGGTGTACGAAGCGGAAGAAGAGGGCGGTGAGGCGCGCTACATCGCGCAAACGATCGCAGGGCTTATGCGTCAAGGGTACAGCTTTTCCGATTTTGCCGTTTTGATGCGACTCAACGCCTTGACTCGTTCTTTCGAACAAGAGTTTACGGCGGATGGGATTCCGTTTAAGGTGTTCGGCGGCTTTAAGTTCTTCGAGCGAAAGGAAATCAAGGATTTGCTTGCGTATTTGCGGCTTATTAACAATCCGTTTGATAGCGAAGCGGCGCTTCGTATCATCAATTTCCCCAAGCGCGGGATCGGCGCAAAAACGGTGGAAACGCTGCAAAATTACGCGTTTTCCAACGAATTTTCCGTATACGACGCACTTTTGGACGTCGACGAATTAGGCTTTTCGAGCGGCACGAGAGAAAAACTAGTCTCCTTTAGAGAGTTGGTGAAAAACTGGATCATAGAAAGCCAAGAACTGCCCGTTAACGAACTCGTAAAACGAATCGTAGAGGACACGAAGATGCGCGAAGCGTATGCGGATGATTCGGACGAAAGTATCAACAAACGCGCGAATATCGAAGAATTTATCACGTCGGTAGAGGACTATTGCAAACTCAATCAAGGCGTGACCCTTACGGAGTATTTAAACCAAGTGACCCTTTCGACGGACTTGGACGAAATGGACGACGGAAATTACGTCACTCTCGCGACGGTACACGCCGTTAAGGGCTTGGAATTCCCGTGCGTTTTCCTTTGCGGTATGGAAGAAAATATCCTGCCCGTATCGCGTGCGGTGGATAACGACGACGATATGGAAGAAGAACGTCGCTTGGCGTACGTAGCCATCACGCGTGCCAAGGAACGGATTTATTTCACCCGATCCAAGAGCCGTTATCTTTACGGCAAGCGTGAGCCAACAATGCGATCAAGGTTTTTAAAAGAACTTTCTTCCGAAGTAGAGCTGCCTAGGGAGCAACCGAGAAGATATGGCTATGGCTACACCGATTTCGACGACCCCGAAAACTACGGTAATTCCGCTTATGTAGGGGGCAGGTACGCGTCGAACGACGATTATAGCGGCAGAAAAACGAGCTTTGGCGGCTATGGATACGGAGGTTCTTCGTACAACGATAGAAACACTTCGCCTGGAAACCGTCAGTTCTATGGTGGCGGCTCGTCCTACGGAAATTCTTATGGGAATTCTTACGGCTCGTCGAGCAGTAGCTATGGAAAAACGTTGGGCTCGTCTTACGGGGGGAAAGAGAGAAAATCTGGCGGCTATGCCTACGGCGGCGTGGGACAAGCGCCGAAACCCACGGCAGGCGGCAAGGATTTGAGCGTGTTCAAAATCGGCGTAAAAGTAAGCCATCCGAAGTTTGGCGCGGGTATGATTGTCGGTGCGCGCGGCGCAGGCAGCAATATGATTTTGGACGTCGCTTTTGAAAGCTTAGGTATTAAACAGTTGTCGGCAAGTTTAGCGCCGCTGACGGTTGTATAAAATAGGGTGGATTATGGATAGAAAAAGAGAGCTTGTAGACGTACTCAATAAATGGGCGCACGAATATTACGTGCTGGACAATCCTACCGTTTCGGATAAGGAATACGACGCCCTTTACGACGAACTCCGCCGTTTGGAAGAGGAAAGCGGAGAGGTCTATCCCGATAGCCCGACAAGACGGGTGGGCGGCGAACCGATCAAGGGATTTGAAAAACATACCCATATCGCAAGACTTTTTAGTTTGGATAAAGCGGTTTCCACGGACGAACTGCGCGCCTTTTTGACCCGCGTCGATAAAGGTGCGGCGGGGCAAAAGGACTATACCGTAGAATATAAATTCGACGGCTTGACCGTTTGTTTAACCTACGATAAAGGACAGTTTATCCGCGCGACTACCCGTGGGAACGGCGTTGTTGGAGAGGACGTAACAGCACAGGTTTTGACAATCAAATCTTTTCCGTTGAAAATCAAATACCAAGGCACGCTCGAAGTGCGCGGGGAAGCGGTGATCCGTCTTTCCGTGCTCGAAAAATATAATCAAACGGCGGACGAACCGCTTAAAAACGCGCGCAACGCTGCGGCGGGTGCGATTCGCAACCTCGATCCAAAAATCACCGAAAAACGCCGCCCCGATATTTACTTCTACGACATCAATTATTTGTCGGACGGGGCACCCATGTCTCAAACGAACGCCCATCAGTTCTTGATAGACGAAGGGTTTAAAGTGTTCCCGTATTTCCGCGTATGTCATACGGAAGAAGAGGTAATAGAGGCGATTGACGAGATTGAAAAGGAAAGAAAAACGCTTGACGTTTTAACGGACGGCGCGGTAATCAAGCTGGACGATGCGGAAAAGCGGGACGAGCTTGGGTTCACCGACAAATTTCCTCGTTGGGCACTCGCGTATAAGTTTGAAGCGGAAGAAGTGACCACCCTTTTGCAAGACGTTATTTGGCAAGTGGGCAGAACGGGAAAATTGACTCCGCTTGCCTTGCTTGACCCCGTCGATTTAGGCGGTGCGACCGTATCGAGGGCGACTTTGAATAACTACGGCGATATTTTAAGAAAGGACGTCAAAATCGGCTCGCGCGTACTCGTTCGCCGCTCGAATGAAGTTATCCCCGAAATTTTGGGCGCGACGGAGCATTACAAGCATAGCACGGCGGTGGAAAAACCGATCGTTTGCCCTGCTTGCGGAACGGCGGTGAGTGAAATTGGCGCACACCTTTTTTGTCCGAATCGGCTGTGCAGACCGAGAATCGTTGCGGCGCTCGACCATTACGCGAGCAAAAACGCGATGAATATCGACGGCTTTTCGGAGAGTACCGCCGAGCAGCTCGTTGCCAAAAAGAACGTGACGAAGTATTCCGATTTGTATAAATTGACCGAGCAGGACTTGGGAGAATTGGAAGGCTTTAAGGATAAGAAAATCAACAATTTGCTCACGGCAATCGAAAAGAGCAAGACCCCGACGCTCGACGCGTTTATCTATGCGATCGGTGTGGAAGGGGTAGGCAGGGTTGCGGCGAAAGACCTTGCGGCGCAGTTTAAGAGTATGTCCGCGCTCCAAAACGCGAGCTTTGACGAGCTTGTCGGGCTAGAAAATATCGGCGAGATTACGGCGAACGCAATCGTGGCGTATTTCCAAGACGAAAGCAATCGAGAAGAGCTTGCCGCGCTCGAAGAAATGGGCGTAAAACCGACTTGGTCGGAAGAAAAGAAGGAAGGGATTTTCTTGGGCGAATCGGTGGTATTGACGGGTACGCTGACGGAGTTTAAGCGGAGCGACGCGCAAAAGCTGATTGAAAGCAAGGGCGGCGTTTGTCAATCGTCCGTCACGGCGAAAACGACCTTGGTTTTGGCAGGCGAAGGGGCAGGAAGTAAGCTCGACAAAGCGAAAAAGCTCGGCATTCGTATCATCGACGAAGCGGAGTTTAAGCAAATGCTCGAAAACGAGTAAAAAGACAAGACGGCAAAAAAGCGGAGCGGTTGCGCTCCGCTTTTTTCTCTTTTTTATTAAAAAAAGAGTAAAAGCCCTTGCAATTTCAAAAAAACTTTGCTATAATAGTACAATCAATTACTATGGGTGAAAATTTATGTTAAGTATGACGGGTTACGGAAAAGGTGAATACGCGGAAAACGGGTTGGAGTTGACCTGCGAAATTAAGACGGTGAACAACCGTTATTTGGACGTGTCGATTAAAGCGCCGAGAATTTTTGCGTGTTTGGAAGACGTGATTCGTTCTACGGTACGCAAAAAGCTTACGCGCGGACACGCGGACGTGTTTATTTCCTTGAAAGATAAACGCGAACGCCCGACGGCGCTTGCGCTCGATATGGCGCTTGCAAGCTCGTACGTGGCGGCGGCGAAAACGATGAAGGAAGCCTTTCCCGATTTGACGGACGATATCACCCTTTCTTCCGTTTTGCGCTATCCCGACGTTATGAAGCAGGAAGATACGCAAAGCTTGGACGAAGAAATGACCAAGGCGCTCGATACCGCGCTTAATATCGCGCTCGACAAACTCAACGAAATGCGTGCAGTCGAAGGGGAAAAGCTGAAAGCGGATATGCTTTCGCGCGTGGAAACGATTGAAACGCTCGTTACGGAAATTTCCGTTCGCGCGCCCAAGATCGCACAAGAGTATCGGGAAAAACTCACGGCAAAGGTAAAGGATTATCTCGACGGCGTACAAGTGGACGAGGGTAGACTTTTGACGGAAGTAGCCGTGTTTACGGACAAGAGCAATATCGACGAAGAATTGACTCGTTTGCGCTCGCATATCGAACAGTTCCGTTCGATTTCCCAAGAAGGGATTGTGGGCAGAAAGCTCGATTTCTTGGTGCAGGAATTTAACCGCGAAGCGAACACGACTTGTTCCAAGAGCAACGACGTGACGATCACGCGCGCAGGGCTTGCGCTCAAAAACGAAATCGAAAAAATCCGTGAACAAGTGCAAAATTTGGAGTAACGTATGAAACACGTATTATTGGCGGTGTCCGGACCCTCGGGGGTTGGCAAGGGCACGATGGTAAAAACGTTGATAAGCCGAAGAGCGGACGTCGTAGAATCGGTGTCTTGCACGACGCGCGCGCCCCGCGAGGGGGAAGTGCACGGCAAGCATTATTTCTTCCTTTCTAAGGAAGAATTTGAACGCCGTATTGCGGAAAACGACTTTTTGGAATACGACGAGCATTTCGGGAACTATTACGGTACGCCGAAATCGTTTGTCCGTGAGACCTTGAAAACGAAATCGGTGATTATGGAAATCGACGTTGTGGGGGCGCTCAATGCGAAAAAGACTTTTCCCGAGTGCGTACTCGTGATGGTAGTCCCCCCGTCGGTGGAAGAACTCAAACGCCGTTTGTCGGGTAGGGGTTCGGAAACGGAAGAACAAATTTTAGGTAGACTTGCGCGTATGGACTACGAACTTTCACACAAGGACGAATACGACCATATCATCGTCAACGACGATTTGGAAAAAGCCATTGAAGATTTGAATAAAATCATCGACGGCGAATAAATTTAGGAAAAATAACACAATAAAGGAGTGAACTATATATGATTAACGAACCTTCTGTAGACGTAATGATCAGAAAGCTTGGGACGGAGGAAGAACCCATCAGCCGTTACGCGCTTTGCACGATTGCGGCGAAACGCGCGCGCCAAATTATCGAGATGGAAAAGAACCTCGGCGTACACGATTCCGCGGGCAAGGACAAAGAACTTTTGTCGGCTTGTAAGGATATTGCGGACGGTAAAGTCATCGTAGCGAAAGACTAAATGAATTGTCCTGACATTTGTCGGGACAATTTTTCTCACGCGCAAAAATAAGGGTAAATAAGGCAAAAAGGGGAGCGTATGATAGCGGAAGTAATCGTCGATATAGCGGCGAGTGAAACGGATAGAATATTCGATTATCTGTGCGACGAGAACACCATCGTCGGCAGCCGCGTCCGCGCGCCCTTTGGGGGCAAGACCGTGCCCGGGTTTGTCATGCGGTTAAAGGAAACGTCCGACGTGCCTGAGCACAGGCTCAAAAAGGTGTATCCCACGCCCGACGAATTGCCTGCGCTCAATGCGGAGTGTCTTGCTTTGGCGGATAAAATCACCGCGCGCTACCGCGTGCCTAAAGCGCTTACTTTGCGGCTCTTTTTGCCCTCTGAAATGCGTACGGGTAAAGTGCGCGAGCTTACGCGCAACTACGCGGAGCTTACAATGCCCTTTTCGGAAATGAAATTCCGCACAGGCTCGAAAAACCAAATCGGGGCGGCGGAATATTTGGAGAAAAACGGCAAGAGCGATTGCGCGTATTTGAATAGCGTATTCCCCGGCGGCGTTTCCGCTTTGGAAAAAAAGGGGTACGTCAAAATCACGAAAGAGCAAATTTTGCGCGACCCATATAAGGAAGTCATATCCGAAAGCGTGGAGCGCACGCTCACGCCCGACCAAGAGAGGGCGGTCAAGACGATTGAAACGGACCCTCGCACGGTGCAGCTTTTGCACGGCGTAACGGGAAGTGGAAAAACGGAAATTTACCTTACTTTGATAGCGAAATGCTTACGCGAAGGAAAATCTTCGATTTTTCTTGTGCCTGAAATTTCCTTGACCCCTCAAATGCTTTCCCAGCTTCGGGCAAGGTTTGGAAAACGCGCGGCGATTTTGCATAGCGGACTTTCCGCAGGCGAGCGTTTTGACGAATGGTGGCGGTTGCGCACGGGCGAAGCAAAAATCGCCATCGGCGCGAGAAGCGCCATCTTTTCCCCGCTTGAAAATCTCGGCGTTATCATCATTGACGAGGAGCACGATTCGAGCTATTCGAGTGAGTCTGCGCCAAGATATAATACTTTTGATATTGCGCTGCTTAGAGCGAAAAAGAACGGTTGCAAACTCGTTTTAGGGAGTGCGACCCCCGCCGTCGACACCTACAAACGAGCGGTGGAGGGAGAATTTTCACTTATTCGTTTGGACAAGCGAATCAATCAAAAGCCGTTGCCTGAAATCACGATTGCAGACATGCGCCGAGAAGTGCGCAGGGGGAACAGTTCCGCCTTTTCGGGGGTACTCAAAGAAGAACTTTCCAAATGCCTTGCGTCGGGCAACCAAGCGATTTTGTTCTTGAATCGGCGCGGATATTCGCAAACGGTCATTTGCAAGGAATGCGGTTACGTGGCAAAGTGCGAGGCTTGCGACGTTTCGCTTACCTATCACCGCGACGAAGACTGTTTAAAATGCCACTATTGCGGCACGAAATACAATATGCTTTCCGCTTGTCCCGATTGCGGCGGCAAAAAACTCTCGTACGCAGGTACGGGCACGCAGAGAATCGTGGCGGATTTGCAAAAACTCTATCCCACCGCACGCATTATCCGTATGGACAACGACACGACGAGCGGCAAGGAAGGGCATTATAAGATACTCAAAACTTTCGCCGAACACAAAGCGGATATCCTTGTCGGTACGCAAATGATTGCCAAGGGGCACGATTTCCCTGCGGTCACGCTCGTGGGGATTTTAGACGCGGATATGAGCCTGCATTTCTCCGATTATCGGAGTGGTGAGCGCACGTTCCAGCTTTTGACGCAGGTCGCGGGGAGAAGCGGCCGCGCGGAAGAAAAGGGGAAGGTTGTCTTGCAAACCTTTGACCCCGAAAACGACGTTTTGAGGTTTGCAACGGCGTACGATTATCAAGGCTTTTATGAAAATGAAATTTCCCTGCGCGCGGCGATGGCGTTTCCGCCCTATTCGAAAATCGTGCGGGTGTTGGTAACGGGCGAGGATGATAAAAAAACCGTCGAAGTTTTGAGGCAAGTGTATTTCGCGCTCGAAAAGATTTACACAGAAAACACGGACAAATTCCTGTTCTTCAATAAAATGCGTTCGCCGATTAAGCGGATACAAAACAAACACCGCTATCAAGTGCTTATGCGGCTTTCGGATACGTCGGTGTTGCCCGAAATTTACGCGGTTTGCGCGGACGCTAGAACGCGCGACGTGTTGGTGAGCGTAGAAGAAAACCCTGCGAACTTGAGCTAGGTGGTTGGCAACCACGGGCAGTTTTAGCGTCTTACCGTGCGGGTTTTAAGGTGCATACGCGTCTGCTTTGGGCGTGCTTACGAAAGGAGTCTTAGGTGGCAACCACGGGCAATTTTAGTATCTTGCCGTGCGGGTGAAGAGCGATGAATTTGAGTTTAGTAACAAAGGAGTATTTACAATGGCAATACGTAACGTAGTGCAAGTCGGCGACGACGTATTAAGACAAAGATGCAACGAAGTGACGGAGTTTGACGAAAAACTCCACGCCCTTTTGAACGATATGAAAGACACGGTGAAAAAGGAACAAGGCGCAGGTCTTGCCGCGCCTCAAGTGGGCGTACTCCGCCGCGTGGTCGTCGTGGACGTGGAAGAAGGGTATTTTGAATTTATCAACCCTGTACTCTTGCAGCAAAAAGGGGAACAGTCGGGTTGGGAGGGCTGTCTTTCCGTACGCGGAAAGAGCGGTATCGTTTCTCGTCCTATGAAAGTCACACTTGCTTTTCAAGACCGAAACGGCGAAAAGTACGTCTTGAAAGCCAAGGGCTTTTTCGCGCGCGCCATTTGTCACGAGCTCGACCATTTGGACGGGGTGTTGTATATAGATAAAGCAACGCACCTCGAGAAAAATTAAAAAAACGGAGAAACCGCGGCAAAATACGGCGTTGCGGTTCCGTGTGCCTAGCTCATTTACGTCTAGTAAACTCCCGTCGGCATACTCACCGCGCCTTGGACTGCTCGCATCTCCGCCGTTTTCCTTGTGAAAACGGGCATTAAATTATTCCTAAAAGGAAACTTGATATGAAAATACTTTTTGCAGGTACGCCCGAGTTTGCGCTCGCGCCCTTACAAAACATAATAGAGAACGGCTTTGAAGTCGTCGGCGTTATCACGCAAACGGACAAACCGCAAGGCAGAAAGGGGATACTCACGCCCCCGCCTGTAAAGGTGCTTGCGGAAAAACTCGGTTTGCCTGTGTTACAGCCCGAAAAAATCCGCGATGAACTCGATGCAGTCAAGGCGTTCCAAGCCGACCTTATGGTCACTTGCGCATACGGTCAAATTTTGACCCAAGCGGTGCTTGATATTTTCCCGATGGGGGTTTGGAATATCCATGCGGGATTGTTGCCCGCATACCGCGGCGCGTCGCCCATTCAAAGCTGTATTATCAACGGCGAGGGTGAAACGGGCGTGTCGATTATGAAAACGGAGCTGGGCTTAGACAGCGGCGATATTCTTTGCGTGGGCAAAACGCCCATTGACGAAGCAGAAACGTACGGCGAGCTTTCGGCGCGGCTTTCTATTCTCGGCGCAAAGCTTATTGTGGACGGTTTAAACGCCTTAAAATCAGGGAACTACACCCTTACGCCGCAAGGGGCGGACGGTGTGAATACCGTTCGAAAAATCGGCAAAGAACATGCAAAAATCGACTTTAACAAGACGGCAAAAGAAATCGTGGATTTGGTGCGCGGAATGAACCCTGCTCCAGTAGCGTACGCCGAGCTTGAGGGGAATAAAATCAACGTTTACCGCGCGGAAAAAGCGGCGCTTACCGATGAAGAAAAGGAGGCGTTTGGCGGGGTGCAAATCGGGGAGGTTTTGTCCGATAGACCTAAGCGCGGGTTGCTTGTCAAGTGCTTAGACGGCGCGGTCAAGCTTTTGGAAGTGCAAGGCGCAGGCGGGAAACGTATGTCGGGCGGGGATTTCTTGAACGGCAGAAAAGTGCAAAAGGGACAGGTGTTCTCATGCTGACGAACCCCGTTTACGACCCCTTTTTGATTTTAACAAAAATCTATTCGGACGGCGCGCACGTCAAGCAAGCGATTGCCGATACGTATATTGAAGAACAGTATCGCTCGCGCACGGTAAAAATTGTGTACGGGGTACTTGAAAACGATTTGTATTTCGATTACTGTATTCGTCACTACGCGCCCAAAGCGCCTAAGCTCGCGGTGCGGACGATTCTCAAAATTTCCCTTTATATGCTCCTTGAAATGGAGAAAAAGCGGTATATGGTCACCGACTGTGCGGTAGACTTATGCAAAAGACTTGGCAAAAGCGGCGTGAGCGGATTTGTCAACGCTTTTTTGCGTCGGTTTGACAAGGCGGCGGTGGACGAGAAATTGAAAGGGGAAAAGGACGGCGAAGCAATCGCTCTTTCCTACCCTGTTTTCGCTTACGAAATGCTGAAAAAAGAGTACGGCAACCGCGCGAAAGCCATTGCGGCGGCGCGGGCTAAAGGAGTATCCGTTCGATTTGAGAAAAACGCGGAAAAGTACGAAAACAAACCGCATATCCAAACGCCGTTTGCGGATAATTATATCTTTGAAAATTTTGTGCGCGATGAGGGTTTTGATAACGGCGAATATACCTTTCAATCGGTGGGGAGTATCGCGATTTGCGATTGCGTAGCCCCGTGCGAAAGCTTGCTTGATTGTTGTGCCGCGCCGGGCGGTAAATCGGTGTTGCTTGCCAAAAAATGCGGACAAGTGACCTCCTTTGAACTGCACGCGCATAGAGTGGAATTGATTCGACAGTACAAGACTCGCATGGGTGTGGAAAATGTGACGGAGCTGCAAAAGGACAGCAGTGTTTTCGACGCTAAGTACGAAGAAAAGTTCGACGCTGTTTTATGTGATGCGCCCTGTTCGGGTTACGGCACGGTCAGCGAGAATCCCGATATTAAAATCTTCCGTAAAAAGGAAGATATTTTGGCGCTTGAAAAATCACAAAGCGGGATTTTGGACGCCGTTTGTCGGTATGTGAAAAAGGGGGGCGCGCTCTACTATTCTACCTGCTCGCTTTTCGAGTGCGAGAACGACAAAACGGTGGAAAATTTCTTAAAAAATCACGCGGATTTTAGCGTGGAAAGCTTGGAAAGTCCGCTTTTCCACGAAAAGAAAAAATACGGCTTGCAATTCTTGCCCGACACGGCGTACGGCGCGGGTTTTTACGTTTGTAAGCTGCGCAAAAAACCGTAACGGCAGGGAAATGGCATGAAGAAGATTTTACAGGATTTATCGTTTGCCGAGTTGGAGACGCTGGTGCTTGATTTGGGTGAGAAAAAGTTCCGCGCAAAACAGCTTTATGAAGGCTTGATGCAGGGGAAAGCAATTAGCGAGATTTCCTCCCTTTCCAAGGCTTTAAAAGGGCGGCTTTGCGAAGAATACGAAGACCGCGCGATAAAAATAAAAGAGACCTATCTTTCGTCCGACGGTACGGAAAAATACTTATTCGAGTACGCCGACGGAAACCTTGTGGAAGGAGTTTTGATGAAATATAAGTACGGCTATACGCAATGCGTTTCTACGCAGGTCGGGTGCCGTATGGGTTGTAAATTTTGCGCGTCCACGCTTGGCGGGCTTGTCCGCAATTTAACGGCAGGGGAGATTTTGTCGCAAATTCTCATTGTCAACGCTTTGCATAAAGGGGAAGTGACGGGGCAGGGCAAGGAAGCCCGCGCCGTGACGAACGTCGTGCTAATGGGCAGCGGCGAACCGCTTGATAACTACGATGAAGTATTAAAATTTTTACGAAACGTAACGGCGGACGGCGGCGTGTGCATTAGCGCGCGGAATATTTCTCTATCAACGTGCGGTATCGTGCCGAAAATGTACCGTTTGGCGGACGAGGGTATTTCGTTGAATTTGACTGTTTCTCTGCACGCGACGGACGATGAAACGCGCGCAAGAACTATGCCCGTAGCCAAGGCGTACAAGATTGCGGAAATCTTAAAAGCTTGCGATTATTATTTCAAAAAGACGGGCAGAAGATACTATTTCGAATACACCCTTATCGAGGGTGAAAACTGCGACGAAGAACACGCGAAAGCGCTTGTAAAACTTTTAAAAGGCAAGCCTTGTCACGTGAACTTGATTCGTTTAAACGAAGTGAAAGAGCGCGAGCTGAAAGCGCTTGGGGATAAGGAAGCATATCGTTTTTTGGGTATGCTGGAAAAGGGCGGACTTTCGGCTACGCTTCGCCGTCAAATCGGCGTGGATATCGGCGGTGCGTGCGGACAGCTTCGCGCAGGGTATTTAGAGGAAAAGGAGAAAGAATATGAAAAAAATTAAAATCGCTCCGTCCATTTTATCGGCGGATTTTTCTAAGATGGGGGAAGAGGTGCGTTCTTTGGAAGCGTGCGGCGCGGATATGGTGCATTGTGACGTAATGGACGGCGTGTTTGTTAATAATATCACGTTCGGGCTGAAAATGGTGGAAGATATTCGCAAACATACGTCGCTTCCGCTCGATTGTCATTTAATGATTGTGCAGCCTGAAAAGTATGTAGAGCGGTTTGCAAAGGCGGGCGCGGATATTATCACCGTGCATTACGAGGCTTGTCAAGACAACTTAAAAGAAGTGCTTTCGCTTATTAAATCGACGGGTGTGAAGTGCGGCGCGGTCATTAATCCCGATACCCTTGTGGCAAAAATAAAGGAGGAAATTTTGCTTTGCGATATGGTGCTTGTCATGAGCGTATTCCCCGGGTTTGGCGGACAAAAATTCATTCCGTCGGCACTGGAAAAACTGCGTGAAATCCGCGCGATTATCGACGGGAGCGGCAAGGAAATCGATTTACAGATCGACGGCGGCGTAACGGAAGAAAACGTCGAAGAAATTAAGGCGGCGGGCGCGAACGTGATTGTAGCGGGAAGCGCGGTGTTTAAGGCGAACGATAGGGCGGCGGTGATTGCAAAACTGAAAGAATAAAACAACGCGGCGAGAGTTTTTGCTCTCGCCGCGTTAATGAATAGAATTTGTGCCGTTCCTAATATATTCTAATATATTATGCTATTACGCGCGCGTGAAAGAAAAAAGCCGACTGCTTTCGCAGTCGGCTTCATTGCTGAATGAAAAAAAGCGTGAGGAAACTTACGCTTTTTTAAGGGTTCTGATACATCTAGCGCAAACGTAACCGTTCATTTCCTTTCCGTCTTCAACGTAGTCGATTTTTTGTACGTTTACCTTGAACGTTCTTCTCGTTTTACGGTTGGAGTGGCTTACGTTGTTGCCCGACGCTTGACCTTTACCGCAAATATTGCATACTCTGGACATATTAACACCTCCGATTTTTGGGTTATTTTTTTCTAAATTAGTATAGTCTTGCTCGTTTTTACGCGCAAAAAAAACGCATCTTGTAAAACAAGCATATTAAATATAGCATTTTTCTTTTGAAAAAGCAATCAAAAACGCGGCTAAAAATGTAAAAAATAAAAAAATTCCGAAAAAAATGAAAAAGTACTTGCAAAATGTAGGGAAATGGTGTACAATAAATAAGAACTTGGAGAAAGATTATGTCAGTTAATACCAACAACGCATACGGAAAAATTTCTATAACCGACCTTGCGATCGCGAAGGTCGCGTCTAAAACTGCGATGGGTGCTTACGGCATCGTGGAGATGGCTGCGCGCCTTCCGCGCGACCGTTATAAGAAAGATGAGTGCGCAAAAGGTATTCGCGTCACCACTTTCGACAATCGAATTTATATCGACGTTTACGTCGTTATGAAATACGGCGTATCCATCGGCGCTGTTGCGGAATCCTTAAAGGAAGAAGTAAAGTATAAGGTGGAAGCGTTTACGGATATGGTCGTAAGCACCGTCAACGTGAACGTCGTCGGCATTAAACTCTAAATATCCTAACGGCGCAGCCGGTTCTCCCGTTTGCGCGTTTTATCATGCGTGACTCAATTTCCTATTTCCATGCAAGGCAATTTTGCCTAATTCCTTAAAGAGTCGCGTAATTTTCCGCGCTTTGCGGACTTACAAAAAGATTAAAGGAGCATTAACAAATGCATAAAACGATAAATAGCAGCGAATTTCGTAAAATGATTCTCGTCGGCGCGAAACAACTCGACGTAAATCGCGCGAGAGTGGACGCGCTGAACGTATTTCCCGTTCCCGACGGCGATACGGGTACAAATATGTCCTTAACGATGCAATCGGCGGTAAGAGAATTGACGGCTTGTCCATCGAGTGCATTCTCCGATGTATGCGACAGTCTTTCCAAGGGCGCTTTGAAAGGCGCGCGCGGAAACTCGGGCGTTATCACTTCCCAAATTTTAAAGGGTATGTGTACCGTTTTGCGTAAAACGGAAAAAGAAATCGACGTAAAAACGTTCGCAAAAGCGTTTGAGTCTGGCTCGAAAGTTGCGTACGGCGCGGTATCCGTGCCCAAAGAAGGCACGATTCTCACCGTTATCCGTATGATGAGCGAATACGCCATGAAAACGGCGTCGAAAAAGAAAAATATCGAAGAATTTTTAGAAGACGTTATCAAAGAGGGTGATAGAGCACTTGCGCTGACCCCCGAAATGCTCCCCGTGCTTAAAAAAGCGGGCGTAGTAGACTCGGGCGGCGTCGGTCTTATGGTCATCATCAAAGGTTTCCTTGCCGCGCTTACGGGCGAAGAAATTGCGGATAACGTAATGGATATGGACGCAGCGCCTGCAGGGGACTCTGATTTTGGCGATAACTCCGCGATTATGAGCATGGAGCTTGCGGACATTGAATTTGCATATTGCACCGAATTCTTCATTATCAATATGAAAAAGAGCACGACGCTTGCCGCAATCGACAGATTACGTGAAAAATTGATGGCAATCGGCGATAGCGTTATTTGTATCGGGGACTTGGAGCTTGTAAAAGTACACGTACACACCAACCAGCCTGGTAAAGCGCTTACTTACGCGCTTGAGCTTGGTGAGTTGGAAAGACCCAAGATTGAGAACATGCTCGAGCAAAACCGTCAGCTCAAAGCGAAGCTTGAAGCGGAAAAGAAAGAAATGGGTATGCTCGCGATTTGTACGGGCGCAGGTCTTTCGGAAATCTTCAAGGATTTGTTCGTAGACCGCATTATCGAAGGCGGTCAAACGATGAACCCTTCCGCAAGCGATATCGCGAATGCGGCGCAAAAAATTAATGCGGAGCACATTTTCGTATTCCCCAACAACAAGAATATCATTCTTGCCGCGGAACAAGCGAAAAATCTCGTAGAAAACAAAAAAATCCACGTAATTCCCACGAAAAACGTACCGCAAGGCTTTGCGGCGGCGCTTGAATTCAACCCCGAAGCAACGGCGGAAGAAAATAAGACCAACATGGTCCACGCGCTCGATAACGTAAAAGTAGGTCAAGTCACCTACGCAGTGCGTAATACGTCCTTGAACGGTTTCTCCATTAAGGAAGGGGATATTATCGGTCTTGACGATAAAAAGATTCTTGCAAAATCGCACTCGCTCGAAGAAACGGTGCTCAAACTCATCGCAAGAATGAAAGAGGACTTCCATCAAGTCATCACCCTCTACTACGGCGAGGACGTAAAGGAAGAAGAAGCGGAAGCGCTTTGCGAAACGATTGCGGAAAAATATCCCGATTGCGACGTAGACTTCCACAACGGCGGTCAGTCCGTTTACTACTATATTATGTCTTTGGAATAATGTGTAAATATACATTTAATTCCGCATAATTATATAAAAGTGTAGAAAAAGCAAACCAAAGAAAGGGATAGGCGGACGGCGTCTATTCCTTTTTTGCACAAAACAGGTAGGTGAAAGATGAAGCTTTCCATGCTGCGCTCGATCGGTGAAAAGCGCGAAAAGGATTTTAATAAGCTTGGGATATTTACGGCGGAAGATCTTGTCCGCTTTTATCCGCGCGCCTATCTGGATTTAACAGAAAGGGTTTCCCTGCGCGGCGCGTACAATAACGATATGGCGCTCGTGGCGTGTGAAGTGACCCGTCTTGCGCCTGTCAACCATGCGAGCAGGCTGAAAGTCGTAAAGGCATATTGCTCGCAGGACGGTTTCCCGTTTACCGTCGTATGGTTTAATCAGCCGTACGTTGCGCAAAAGCTGAAAGCGGGGGAATATCTCTTTTACGGGCGTGTTCAAAACAAATTCGGGCAGGTTTCGCTCGTGAATCCTACTTTTGAGCCGTTAGATAAAAATTACCGTTTGAAAGGGATTGTGCCCGTGTATTCGCTTAAGGGCTCGCTTTCGCAAAAGGTGGTGCGCTCGGCGGTGAAAGAGGCGTTGCAAAGGGTGGACCTTTCGACAGTCATTCCATGGCAAATCGTCAAAAAATTCGGTTTACCCGATTTAGAAAGGGCGTATTTTGAAGTGCATAATCCAACGTCGCACGAGAAAAAAGACGTCGCGTCCGAGCGTATCGCGCTTGAAGAATATTTCACGCTTATTTCCGCGTTCAAAATTATCAAGGGCGGAAAGGAAGAAGCGCGTTTGCATAATTATACAGTGACGGCGAAAGAGGTGAAAGCCTTTTCCGAACGTTTCGGTTTTGAGTTTACGGACGGACAAAAACGTGCGGTCAATGAAATTTTTATGAACTTGAACGAGCCGACGAAAATGAATCGGCTTATTCAAGGCGACGTTGGCAGCGGTAAAACGGCGGTTGCTTTGTGCGGTATTTATATGGCGGTCAAGAGCGGCTTTAAGGCGGCATATTTATCTCCGACGGAAGTGCTTGCCGAGCAAAATTATCACGTTTTGGAGCGATATTTCCCCGATTATAAGGTAGGGTATCTTGCCGGCGGTATGACGGCGAAAGAGAAGCGGGAAATGAAAACCCGACTCAAAAACGGCGAGATCGATATTATTTGCGGTACGCACGCAATTATTCAAGGGGACGTAGAAATCCCGAAATTGAGCTTTATCGTATGCGACGAGCAGCATCGCTTTGGCGTAGCGCAGCGCAATGCCCTTGCGGAAAAAGGGGAGGGAACGGATATGCTCGTTATGAGCGCAACGCCTATTCCGCGTACGTTGTCTTTAATTTTCTACGGGGACTTGGACGTTACGACGATTACGGACAAGCCCAAAGCCCGTCAGGAAATTGCAACGAGTATTATCCCCGAAAGTAAGTATGACGATATGCTCGAATACGTGCGCAAAGAAACGGCGGCGGGCAAGCAGGCGTATATGGTTTGTGCGAAAATCGACGACGATGAGGAAGGCTCGATTATGAGCGTGACAGAGCTGTACGAGGAATTAAAGGGTCGGCTTCCGACCGTCCGTTTTGGGCTTCTTCACGGCAGAATGAAAGAAAAAGAAAAGACGGAAGTGATGACGGCGTTCAAAAACCGCGAGTACGATTGCTTGGTTTCGACGACGGTTATCGAGGTCGGCGTAGACGTACCGAACGCGACGATTATGATTATTTATAATGCCGAGAGGTTTGGGCTTTCGCAGCTCCATCAGCTTCGAGGCAGAGTCGGGCGCGGCGGGGAAAAGAGCTACTGTTTCCTTTTACAAGGCGCGGAAAGCGAAACGGCGAAAGAGCGGCTTTTGACCTTGAAAAACAATACGGACGGTTTCAAAATCGCGGAAAAGGACTTGGAAATGCGCGGCAGCGGCGATTTCTTCGGCACGCGGCAATCGGGAAAAGTGCTTACGGATATTAAGAACTTGCGCTACCCCACGAGCGTGATTTTTACGGCGAAAAAGATGAGCGACGACGCTTTCGCGATGGGGCTTGCGGACGAGCGGGTACGCGACGCGGCAATTAAAAAATATGAAAGCTTAAAAGATGTTGTGCTCAATTAAAAAAGCGAGCGGTTTCCGTGAAAAAAGAAAGAAAAAATGACAAAAAAGGTAAAATTTTTTTCTACGGGTATTGACGGATAAGAAAAAATGTTGTATAATAAATACGAAAGATGCTATACGGAGGTGTAACTGATGGCAACGAAACAAGAAGTAAATGTAAATATCAATAATTTCAAATTTGATAAAGACGGGTTGATTTCCGTTGTTGCGCAAGATTATGAGAGCGGCGAAGTGCTGATGCTTGGATATATGAATCAAGACGCGGCGGAAAAGACGTTTGCCACGGGTTACGCGCATTATTACAGCCGTTCGAAAAAATCGGTGAATAAGTACGGCGAAACGCTTGGCAATACGCAAAAGGTAAAAGCGGCGTTCTTGAACGCGGACAACGACCAACTTCTTTTGAAAGTTCGTCAAAAGGGCAAAGCGGACGCGGAAAAGAACTCCTTTAGCGCGTTCTCGCAACAAATCGTGGGCGAATATAACGACATCGGCGGTGAAATGTTCGGCAGACTCCAACGCATTATCACGGACGTTAAGAACAATCCCGAAGAAGGCGCTTACACGAGTTTCCTTTTCGTGCGCGGCGTGGATAGAATCGGCAAGAAAGTAGGCGAAGAAGCGGTAGAGCTTGTTATCGCGGCGAAGAACGGCGAAAAGAATGGCGTTGTATGCGAAGCGGCGGATCTTCTCTACCACGTAATGGTGCTTTTGAATGCGGAAGACGTGAAGATTTCCGAGGTTTGCGCGGAACTTTGCAAGCGTAATAGATAATATAATAAAGGGAAATAAAGCCGCTTTGGCAAGACTGCCAAAGCGGCTTTCTCATTTCCGCAAAAAACGCCGCCCCAAAAGCCTCAAAATTGCTTTATTTAGCTTAAAAACGTTCAATTCTACTGTGGGTAGAGTCCATTTTTTGGGCAGTAGAGTGGAAAAAAGAGGTTAGTAGAGCAAGAATTTCCACAAAAAACTTGTTTTTTGGGAAAAAATGGGGTAAGATAGTAAGTGCGAATGGGTAAGACACTGAGCGCGAATGGGTAAGGCGGTAAGCACGAATGTGTAGGACACTGAGTGCGAATGTGTAGGACAATAAGCACGAATGTGTAGGATAGTAAGTGCGAATTAAAAAATTTCACTTTTTGCGAATTGCAAGGCTAAGCCTTGCCCCTCGTCTTAGCGTCTAGCCGCGCGTTCGTAGCGCAATTACTTTGCTTATGCTTTCCCAAAAATTATCCAAGATTCGCTCGAATATGACAAAATATCCCCGAAATCTTATGATAAGATATTCTTTGCTGAAAAAGCGGACGGAATATTTGCATAGGAGCGGAGTATGGCAAGGAAGATTGTAATCACGAGCGGAAAGGGCGGAGTAGGTAAGACGACGGTAGCGGTGCAGCTCGCCGCGCAGTTGGCGCGAAAAGGTTGCCGTGTGGCGCTTTGCGACGGGGATTTGGGTTTGAACAACATCGACGTCGCGGCAGGGGTAGAAAACCTCGTCACTTACGATTTGGTAGACGTTATTGAAGGACGGTGCAGGGCGAAGCAAGCGCTTGTCAAGCACCCGAAAATTCCCACTTTGCATATCCTTACGAGCAGTCATTCCGCGCCCGAGCGGTACGTTTCGCCGCAGGCAATGAAAGTGGTTTTAGAAACGCTCGCGCCGCAATTTGATTTTATCATTATCGACTGTCCTGCGGGGATAGACGAAGGGTTTCATAGGGCGGTGGCGGCTGCTGATGAAGCGATTGTCGTAACGACGCCGCGCATTTCCGCGCTTCGTGACGCTGACAAGGCGCTCACGGTACTCAAAAGCTATCAATTAAATGGGATTTCGGTGGTTGTGAATATGCTGCGCGGCGATTTGCTCTTATCGGGCGAATGTCTTTCCCCCAAAGACGTGCGCGAGCTTTTAAAAACGCCCATTCTTGGCGTGTTGCCCGAAACGTATTCGGTTTGTGAGGGGGATTTGAGCGTTTCTCACGCCGCTTTTCGTGTGCTTGCGAATAATCTTTTGACGGGCAAAAGAAAGCTTTATGACGTAACGAAAAAATATAGCGGTTTTTTTGGGAATATCCGCCGCGTATTAAAGCGGAAGCTTTGAAAGGCGGTGCGGTATGAAAGATAGATTAGACGGCTTTAAGCGGATAAACGACGTATTGCAAGCGGATAAATCGGTGATGAGCGATAGCTGTAAAGCGCTCGTACTACAAGATTTTGCCGATAAATTTAACGAATATTTTGATTTGATCGGGTTGCCGAGAATGGAATTGACCTGTAAAAACGGAACGTACAGCGTGACCCTTTCTTTTGAAGCGGAACGGATACGGAAATTTCAAGTCTTAAAATAAACAATTTGAAATTGCGTGCAGTTGTATGAGAGCAAAAATCAAAGAATAAAAATCTATCAAGATAAAAGGAGTATTTACCTATGGAAAACAGAAAATTTGATATTGTGACCGATTCAGGGTGCGACATGCCTGCGGAATATTTAGAAAAGCACGGTGTTTCTTGCGCGAAACTCGGTTTCACGATGAACAATATCAATTACGAAGGGGAAGGCGGCGAACATATTTCGGAAAAGGATTTCTATGCGCAGCTTCGTGCGGGCAGTATGCCTACGACTTATCAAGTAACGGGGGAAATGGCGCGCCAGCATATTGAAAAATCCTTGAAAGTAGGCCGCGACGTACTCGTTATTGCATTCTCGGGCGGACTTTCTGGTACGGCAGGCAGCTTTATCGTGGCGGCTCGGCAGCTTTCCGAAGAATACCCCGATAGAAAAATCCGCGTAATCGACTCCCTTTGTGCGTCCATGGGACAAGGCTTGCTTTTGCATTACGCGGTTCAAAAAGCGGATAGCGGCGCTTCTATCGACGAAACGTACGAATACGCGGAAGCGTTGAAATTGAAGATTTGCCACCATTTCACCGTAGATAATTTGTTCCACTTAAAGCGCGGCGGCCGTGTTTCGACGGCAAGCGCGATTATCGGGTCGATGCTGAAAATTAAACCCGTTATGCATGTAGATAACGAAGGAAAACTCACGGTGCTTTCCAAGGTCATGGGTAGAAAGAAATCGCTCGCAACGCTTGTGGAAAACCTCTTCGCATGCGCGGACATGAACGAAACCGACCCTATTTTCATCAGCCACGGCGATTGTATCGAGGACGTGGAATACGTAAAAACACTCATTCGCGACAGACTCCCGAACGTGGAAATTTACGTGCATTATGTAGGTACGGTAATCGGCACGCACTCGGGCGCGGGTACGGTGGCGCTCTTTAATAAGGGCAAACAAAGATAAGGATAGATAGGCTAGTAAGAGCCCCCGATTTACTGTTTGTAAATCGGGGGCGTATTGTTTTTAGTTCGCTTTAAAAACGTCGAAGACGGTAAGGGCGTCTGCGTTGACGGTGAATTTTATCTCGAAATCGGCAAACCGCATGCCGTATTCCCGAGCGGGATCGTCCTGATAGGAAGGACGGGGATCGTCGGCAAGACATTCCAAAAGCCCTTCTTGTTTTTCCTTAGGGATTTTCTCCAAAAGTGAGGTGGGGAATTCCACCTTCAGGCGATAATCTTTTTGCCCGTCCGCATATCCGCCGACCGCCTCCAAACGGCAGTCCGTATAGGGCAGGTAGGGCTTGATGTCAAAAATCGGGGTGTTGTCGAGCAAATCCGCGCCCGAAACAATCAGTACCTCGCCAACGTCCGTGCGGTGTTCAACGCGTTCTAACTTCACGCAAGAAAGCCCGATGGGATTGGGGCGGAAGGGGGAGCGGCTTGCAAAAACGCCCACGCGCTCGTTGCCGCCGAGCCTCGGCGGCCGTACCGTTGCCGACCAACCCTCTTTATGCGCTTTCGAGAAATCGAAAAGCAGCCAAAGATGAGAAAACTGTTCGATGGCGCGTAAAGCGTCGGGAGTGCGGTATTCGGGCTCAAATACAATCTCCGAAGTCAAGGACGGCGCGCGGCCGCTTTGGCGGGGAATGCCGAATTTTTCCTTGAAATCCGTTTTGATATAGGCGATTGGTTTCATTTCCATAGTAAAGCTATTATAAACGCTTTGCGCCCGTTTGTCAAGCGGATATTTTTTCGGAAAAATGGTCAAACGTGACTAAAAATCGTTGCTATTACGAGTGGATTGTATTATAATAAAGGCATATTTTCTTAAACCCTATAGGGTTTAAATTTTTGAGGCTCAATTATGAAACTTACGGAAATTTTCAAAACCAACCGTTGTTCTCTTTCCTTTGAGGTGTTTCCCCCGAAAACGGACGACTTATTCGATAGCGTAAAAACGGCAACGGAAGAAATTGCACGTCTTTCGCCTGCGTTTATGAGCGTGACCTATGGCGCGGGCGGGGGTACGAGTAAGCACACGCTCGCCATCGCGAAAAACATTAAGGACGAGTGCGGTGTGGAAAGCTTGGCGCACTTGACTTGCGTTTCATCTACCCGTGAAACGGTGCAAGCGCGAATTGCTGATTTCAAGGCGGCGGGGATTGAAAACGTCATGGCGCTCCGCGGGGATATTCCTGCGCATTTAAAGGACGCCGACCGTTCGAATTGGTCGTATCAACACGCCGTGGAGCTTGTCCGCGAACTCAAAACGCAAGGGGATTTTTGTATCGGCGGCGCGTGTTATCCTGAAGTACACCCTGAGAGCGCGAATCAAAACGAAGATATCCGTTGTTTGAAAGAAAAGGTGGACGCGGGCTGCGATTTCTTGACGACGCAGATGTTTTTCGATAATAATCTTTTGTATAATTTCCTTTATAAAATCCGTCAAGCGGGGATTGAAGTGCCCGTGATTGCGGGGATTATGCCGATTACGAACGCAAAGCAAGTGGAGCGTGCGATTCATCTTTCGGGCTCGTTTATGCCCCAACGTTTTAAAACGCTCGTGGATAAATTCGGGGACGAGCCTGCCGCAATGAAACAAGCGGGTATCGCGTATGCGACCGAGCAAATTATCGACCTTTTCGCAAACGGCGTGACGAACGTACACGTCTATTCAATGAACAAACCGGACGTTGCGGCGACCATTCAAAGCAATCTTTCGTCCATACTTGGCAAACATGTATAACGTTTACGAAAAAACATACGCCTACTTACCCGATTTCGACAAACGGGAAATCTTGCGCTACGCGGGCGTGAAAAGGGAAGCGGACGAAGCAACGCTTGCCGTGCTTGACGAGTGCTTGCGAGAAAGCCGAAATGTTTTTTCCTACCGCGTATGCTATTGCGAGCTTGCGAAGTCGGCATTGCTGGAAAGAATCCCGACAGCGGAAAACAGCGAGTCGTTTATGCAATTTTTAGGTGGCGCGGAGCACGTGATAATCTTTGCGGCGACGGTAGGGCTTGGAATCGATCGGCTTATCAACCGTTACGTAAGCGTTTCGCCTGTAAAAGCGCTATTTTTTCAAGCAATCGGCGCGGAGCGAATTGAAGCGCTTTGCGAAAGCTTTTGTCAAGAATTCGGTTTAAAGAAACGGTTTAGCCCCGGGTATGGGGATTTTGCGCTTGCTACGCAAGCGGAGCTTTTTGCTGTGCTTGGCTGCGAAAAGCGGATAGGGCTTTCGTTGACGGACTCTCTTTTAATGAGTCCAACGAAATCGGTGACGGCAATCGCGCTTTTGTAACGAATATTTTAGAAGGTTTTTTCTATGGATTTTAGACGTTTTCTAAAACATAATACGGTGATTTTGGACGGCGGCACGGGTACGCTTTTGCAAAAGGCGGGTTTACCGCTTGGCGAACTGCCCGAGCGTTGGAATCTCACGCATGCGGATGTGGTTGCGAATATCCACCGCGCGTATTACGACGCTGGAAGCAATCTTGTTTGCACGAACACCTTTGGCGCAATCGCGCTTAAATTTTCTGAAACGGAGCTCGAAGAAATCATTCGCGCGGCAATCAAAAACGCGCGCAAAGGAGCGGCGCTCTCGAAAGGCGGTCAACTCAAATACGTCGCGCTCGATATTGGACCTTGCGGAAAACTCTTAAAGCCCTACGGTGATTTGGCGTTTGAGGACGCCGTTGCCTTGTTTGCGAAAACGGTACGCTTGGGGGAAAAATACGGTGCGGATTGTGTTTTCATCGAAACGATGGGGGATTCCTACGAAACGAAAGCGGCAGTTTTGGCGGCGAAAGAAAATTCCTGCTTGCCCGTGCTTGTTTCCTGCGCGTACGGCGCGGACGGCAAATTAATGACCGGTGCAAGCCCTGTCGCGATGGTCGCAATGCTCGAGGGCTTGGGGGTGGACGCAATCGGTGTCAACTGTTCGGTCGGGCCGAAACAAATGCAAACGGTGGTGGACGAGCTTTTAGAAAAATCTTCTTTGCCTGTACTTGTCAAGCCGAACGCGGG
>JAFTQI010000006.1 GCA_017462825.1 Clostridia bacterium
GAAACGGTGATGCTTGTAGGCAAGGGGGACTATGCGTCCTTGCTTTATCCCGCAACGGAAATCCTTTCCGTGCGCTCGTACGATTTGCAAACGGAATACGTGCGCGGCGTGGACTATGAATACGACGAGGATCTTGGTGCGATTATCCGCGCGACCGACGCGATACCTTATATCCCTACGGAAGTGTATTATCCTTCACAAGCAACGGAGGGGAAAACGTTTCGATGTACGGTAGATGGAAAACCGTATATCGCGTTCGCAGAAGGCTCGTATTTTTCCTCTAATCAGCTCGCAATTACCTACCGACATACGGGGCAGGTGCGCGTTGAAAAGCCAACTTGCCAAAAAGAAGCCTTCTCGTCTACCCTTGAAAAATTGCAAAAGAACGAGCCTGTAAAGTTTCTTTTTTACGGAGATTCTATTACGGTCGGCGCAAATTCGAGCGGCTTTGTGGACTATTCGCCGCATGCGGACACGTGGACGAAGATGGTGTTTAATACTCTAGTACAAAAATATGGCGCGACGAATGCCGAATACGTTAATACGGCGGTGGGCGGTTGGACGAGCCAAAACGGTATCGACAATTTAGAAGAAAAAGCGCTTGCTCATAACGCGGACGCGGTGTTTATCGGGTTTGGCATGAACGATGGGGGCTTGTCGCCGAGTACGCATGCGGCGCAAATCAAGGAAATCATTGATTCGATGAAAGCGGTGAATCCAAACGTGGAAATTTGTTTGGTTTCCACGATGTTGCCTAATAAAGAAGTTTACGGTTTTTATAGGAATCAGTACGCCTTTGAAGAAGAGTATAAAAAGCTTATCGCGGAATACCGCGAAAAGGGGGACACGAAGATTTGTCTTGCGCCCGTTACGTCTATGCATCAGGCGATTTTGGAAAAGAAACGCTATTACGATATGACGGGAAACAACGTAAACCACCCCAACGATTTTATGGCGAGAGTGTACGCGCAAACGGTTTTCCAAACGGTGTGCGGCTACGAAGACTAAAACAGAAATTTTTAGCAAAAAAACGTCCCTTGACGGGGCGTTTTTTTGCGTTTGGAAATATTTTATCTACATTCTTTGAAAAAATTATATAGTACCTATATAATATCACGAAAAAAATCTTGACATACGCGCGAAAAAAGTGTAAAATAGTATAGTATGGAAGAATAGGGGTTCTTTTATTAAAAGTCAGCGAAAAAGCAAACCCCTTAACAAACATAGATAAACATTAAGAAGAGCCGATTTTGGCTCGGGAGGCTATATGAAGAAAACGACAAAGCGTATTCTTTGCGGAGCACTTTCCGCAATGATGCTGTCCACGGTCGCGATTGAAGGCGCGTTGCGTTGGAAGGATGCGGATGGCGCCGTTTTGGGTTCGACTGCGGCAAGCGTCGCAGACGACGTGACGTTCAAAAACGTTACGGGTCAATACGACACGTCCAAAATCCGCGAGGAAAATTTCAATTCCAGCGTAATTAAGAACGAAGACGTTGCGCCGAAGTACGAAACGCGTACCGTTATGGTCACGTTGGACGGCAAACCTTTGATTGAGCGCGCGGAGGGGGACGTTACCGAATACATAGATTCTTGGTCGGGAGATCTTGCGGCGGCGGAAATTGCTGACGAACAGGACGCGTTCTTGAAGAAACTCAAAAAGACGGGCATTCCTTATTCCTTGGAACACCGTTATAACACCGTATTGAACGGGGTTGCGATTGAAATTGATACGAAATACGTGGCCGATATCAAGAAGATGTCGGGTGTGGACAGCGTTGTTATCACGACGAGCTATGCTGAGCCTAAGACGGCGGCGGTAACGTCGGGTGGCGTTACGTTCAACACTACGCAGGTATACGATACGGGTATTTACGATTCGTCCAAGTACGTAGAAAAATACGGCTCGGAAATGGTCGTTGCCGTACTCGATACCGGTTTGGACTATACCCACGCGGCATTCCAAGACTTCAAGACGGAAGACGTCGGCTATGCATGGTCGGAAACGTACGTAGCGGAGCTTCTCGCTAAAAAGGATTTGGCGGCGGAAGACCGCTCGGGCGCGTTGACGGTAGGCGACGTATTTATCAGCAATAAAGTGCCTTTTGCGTACGACTATGCGGACGACGATCCCGACGTATATCCGTCCTATTCTAACCACGGTACGCACGTTGCGGGTATTATCGGCGGTTATGACGAAAGCGGTTACACCGACGCAGACGGTGAGCATATTGACATACCTTTCGAAGGCGTTGTTCCCGACTGTCAGCTTGTGATTTGTAAAGTATTCACGGACGACCTTGACGATCCCGATATTGGCGGAGCAGTTGCGGAAGACATCGTTGCGGCGCTTGAAGACTGCGTTAAGCTGGGTGTTGACGTTATCAACATGTCGCTGGGTACGTCCTGCGGCTTTACGACGACGAACGACGGCGACGACGAAGGGAAGATGCTCAACGACGTATACGAAAGAATTCAAGATAAGGGTATTAGCCTTATTTGTGCGGCGAGCAACGATTATAGCGCGGGCTATGGCGGCGTTTACGGTACGAACCTTGCAACCAACCCCGATTCAGGTACTGTAGGTTCGCCCTCTACTTTCGCGGCGGCGCTTTCCGTTGCAAGTATCAACGGTCAGCAAGCACCTTACGTGAGGGCAAACGCTGGCGATTCCAACCGTGAAGCATACGTATTCTATGAAGAATCCCGCGACATCGACGGTAACCCGTACGATTTCGTAAAAGATATGTACGAGCGCTACGGCAAGACGACGTTCGAATACGTTCTCGTGCCTGGTATCGGTGACTCATCCGATTATACCTCGTCGGTAAGACGCTTATTCAAGGACGCGAACGGCAACAGCTTGAACAGAATCGCCGTAGTAAAGCGTGGTGACGCTACCTTCCAAAAGAAAGTAGAGGTTGCTATGGCGATGGGCGCGGCGGGTATCATCGTTTACAACAACGTGGCGGGTGTTATCCGTATGAACCTCGGCGAAATCGACAATCCGATCCCTGCGGTATCCATTACAATGAACGCAGGCGCGGCGTTGGCACAGGTGCAAAACTATTCGAGCGACGAGGAAGCGGCAGGCAAAATCGACCGTGTGGGTACGATTGAATTGAGCGCGGCTTACACGGCAGGTCCGTTCATGAGTGAATTCTCCTCTTGGGGACCTACGCACGATTTGAAATTGAAGCCGGAAATCACGGCGCACGGCGGGGAAATCACTTCTGCCGTACCCGGTGGTTACGGCGAACAAAGCGGTACGTCGATGGCTTCGCCGAATATGGCGGGTTTCATGGCGCTTATCCGTCGTTATATTGAAAAAGACCATGGGGAACTGGTAGACTCCCTTTTAGAAGAATTTAATAAAAATCTTCCCGACGAAGATAAGGTGGGGAAAGCGGTGATTGTCAACCGTCTTGCAATGCAGCTTACGATGAGTACGGCGGGTACGGTTTACGATCAGGACGGCTTGCCTTATTCGCCGAGAAAGCAGGGCGCGGGCGTAGCGAGAATGGAAAACGTTATCGACCACACGCAAGCCTATTTGTGGACGGACGTAGAGAGAAACGACTACCGTCCGAAAATAGAAGTATTCGACAATACGGAAGGGGTTTACGAACTCAACTTTAACGTCACCAACTTCAGCAAGACGGACGATTTGACGTTCAAGCCTACGCACCTTGCGATGACGGAAACTCTTTCGCGCGATAAGTTGACGGTAGCGGAACAGGCGCGTATGCTCGATAGAGCGCAAGCGCTTTGGAAGGTAAACGGAGAAGATTTAGAAAGCGGCGAAAAAATCACCGTCGGCGCGGGCGAATCCGCAACCGTTAGCGTAACCCTTATCCTTGACCAAACGGAAAAAGATTACATTAACGAAAGCTTCAAAAACGGTATGTACGTAGAAGGTTTCTTGCAGCTTGTTTCCGAAACGGCAGGTCAATGTGATTTAAGTATCCCTTTCCTCGGTTTCTATGGCGATTGGGACGATGCGCCCATGCTCGACTATACGGCTTTTGAAGTCGCGGCGGACGCACAAAACGACGCGGTCATTGAAGAAAAGAAGAAGAAAGCGAGCGTATGGGAAACCCTGCCTTACACTTCTTACTATAATGAAAAATACATTTTGCCCATGGGCGGCTATACCTATCTTCTTGCGGAAGACGACGAGCCCATGTACGTGAACGAAGAGCATTGCGCAGTATCCCGTTACAATGAATACTACGGCGAGGGCAACTCAGAAAACTACATGACGTCCACGCAAATTAAAGCGGTGTACGCTGGCTTGCTCCGTAACGCGCGTGTGGTAAGATATAGTATGTATAACGTAGACACGGGCGAAGTGATTATCCAAGATAAGATCATTAACCGCGTGGGGAAAGCGTACTCGGGCGGCGGCAGTGCAGTCCCTGCGAACGTAGAGTTGGAAATCGGTCCTGAAGCGGCAGGGCTTGTAGCAAACGGCAAGTACCGTATCGATTTAGAGTTCTTCAAGGACACGCCTGCGGCAGGCGAAAGAGCGAGTGAAGAAAACACCTACTCTTTCTCGTACACGGTAGACTACGAAGCACCTATTCTCGACGACGTGCGCGTGCGTTACTATAATTATAAAGACGGCAACGTCGAAAAGCAGCGTATCTATTTGGATATCGACGTATTTGATAACCATTATGCGCAAGCATTGATGCTTTGCTATCCCGTTACCGATTCCGAGGGTCAAGTCAGCTTGATGTTGGCGACGGAATATCCCACGCCGATTCGCGACGCGAATAAGAACGGCACGACTACGGTTTCGATTGAAGTGACGGACATCTATGAAAAACACGGCGGTCAGCTTTACGTGCGGATCGACGACTATGCAGTAAATAGTTGTTTGTATCAGCTCGACATCAACAAAGCGAACGCAAGCGTACTTCCCGAAGGGGGCGCGTTCACGCTCGAAGAAGGGTGTGAAAACGTAACGCTCGGTATTTACGAGACGCGTAAGATCGGTTTGACGTACGACGATTCGTTCACGGCGGCAGACCCTTCGAATTTCCTTTGGACGTCGATGAATCCCGGTATCGCGGACGTGAAGAACGGCGAAATCGTCGGTTTGAAAGCTGGTACGACGGAAATTGCGGTAAGCAACCGCAAGGGCGGAACGAAGAATATCCAAGTCACCGTTACGGAAGACGTAAATGCGGCGCTGCCTAACGTACCGACGATTTCTTTCGGTTTGATAAAGACGGACACCGAATCGCTTGAAAAAGCGGAAGGGGTGGTTGCGGTCAATGCAGGCAAAGAATTTGCCTTGACGGTTGAAACGGATCCTTGGTATCATCCGATGACGAATCTTCGTCTTGCGTGGAAGAGTTTGAACGAAGACGTGGCGACGGTAGACCAAAACGGTAACGTACATACCCTTCGAGACGGCTCGGCGGCGCTTTCTGCGACGGTGGAAAGGAAAGTTGTCAGCGGCGGCGTAGAAAAGTGGGAAACGACGTGGAGCTCGGCGAACGTGACCTTGCGCGTTCAAGACGAATTCCGCGTATCGAACTTCACGCTCCAAGATTATAACGGCGTGGGCGGCGTAGTCAAGATTCCCACCGATTTGAATATTATGTATATCGGCGACGAAGCGTTCAAGGATAACGACAACATCACGAAGATCATCATTCCTTCGTCCGTTGTGCAAATCAATCCTCGCGCGTTTATGAACTGTACGGCACTCGAAGAAGTACATTTCGTATCCGAAAATCACCGTGAAGACGAAGACGGCAACGTAATCGATTACGGCGTAGACGAAAACGGCAAGAAGATTGTTATCGACTGGTCGGATTTGACCCTCATTTACGAGCAAGCGTTCTATAATTGCCCGAATTTAAGATTGGTCGATCTTTCCAACGTTAAGACGATCACAGTCGACTATTTGAGCTTTGCGGAATGTCCGAAGCTGGAAACAATCGAAGATATGGCAAGCATCGGTACGATGCACCATCAAGCGTTTATGAACTGCGGCTTTAAGAGCGTAGACCTTACGGGTTTGCACATGAGCGGACAGTACGTATTCCAAGGTTGTGACCAGATCACGAAGATTGAAACGGGTAAGTTTACGGCAATCGGCGATTATATGTTCGCAGGCTGTTCCTCGCTTACCGAAGTGGTGATTAGGACGCCGAAAGTCGGCGTAGGCGCATTCTCGGGCTGTGAAAACTTGACGAGCGTTACCTTTGACGACGGCGTAACGGCAGGGAATAAGGGTGCGTTGAGTTTTGACATCGGCGCAAGAGCCTTTGAAAACTGCGGCAAAAATGCAAAAGTTGCCTTGAGCGTATACTTCGGCGACGAAATCATTCGTTCCATCGGCAGCCGAGCGTTTGCGGGCACGAATATTAAAGAACTCGACTTCTCGCAAATGAAAGGGTTAAAGAGTCTTGGTGCGGACGTCTTTGCAAGCGTTGCAAGCATCGACGAAATCGTGATCGGCGACGGTATCGATTTGGAAGCGATCCAAATGAACGGCGCGCCGTTTAGCGGCAAGACGGTTAAGGTCGCAAGCGGTTCTACATTGTATGAAGACCCTAACGAAGAAGGGATTATTTATACGAAAGGACAAAAGAAGATTCTCTTTGTTAACGAATCGGTAACGGAATATACCATGCCCGCGACGGTAACGAGTATTGCGGATTACGCGTTTGCAAACAGCGCAATTACAGAAATCGTAATGAGCGCGAACCTGACGGATATCGGCAACTACGCGTTTATGAATTCGAAAGTGGAATCGGTAGATTTCAACGGCGCGGCTTTGAGTGAAATCGCAGTCGGTGCATTCTACGGTTCAATGATTAGAAACATCGTATTGCCCGATAGCGTAGAAAGAGTGAATAATTACGCGTTTGCGGAATCGGCACTCTATACGTTCACGGCAAACGGCTTGAAAGAGTTGGGCAACGGGGTATTTGAAAACTGTATCGTAATGCAGGAAATCACGCTTGCCGACGGTATTGAAAGAATGGGCAACAGCACGTTCGCAGGCTGTATCAATTTGACGAAAGTTGCGCTTCCTTCCGTGAAGAGTCTTGGCAGAAACACTTTCCGCGGGGCAACCCAGCTTGAAGAAGTAAGCTTTGGCGCGAATGCAACGACAACGGGTATGTATACGTTTACGGGTTCGTCTGTGGAAACGGTCGTATTCAACGGCAACCAAATTACGGAAATCGGCGCAGGCACGTTTAGCCAAGTCGGTAATGTATCGATTAAGAATATGCAAGGCGGTCAGTTGGTAGACGGCTTACCTTCGAGCGTAACCTCGGTCGGCGCATATGCATTCTACGGCGTGCGTATCAATGCGTTGAAAGGACTCGACCAAATCGAATATTTCGGCGATTATTCTTTCTATAACACGAATTTCAGCACGTTGAACTTAAGCAGCGCACTCTACATCGGCGAAATGGCGTTTGCCGCGCAAAACCAAGTAAACGAAAACGGCAACGCTTCCTATACGAGCCTTTCCATTCCTAACGTTATCAGCATTGGAAACTATGCGTTCTTGAACGGTATGGAAGAAGAAGTAATCATTCCCGCAAGCGCGATGTTCATTGGCGAAGGCGCGTTCGCGTCGAGTGCAAACTTGACGAAGTTTACGGTAGACGGCGGCGATAAATTCTTCGTATGCGAAGACGGTGTGCTTTATCGTTACTTGAACAAAGAAGCGAAAGAATACGAGCTTATCGCATATCCTACGGCTTTGAACGCAAAGGGCGAGGCTGGCGAAAGAGAATATTCGATTTTGGAAGGCACGCTCCGCGTGCAAGCGTACGCGTTCTATCAAATCAAGAACGGCGCGATTGACAAGGTAGTCCTTCCTTACAGCGTAAATACGATTGGCGACAGCGCGTTCTATCAAAGCGGCATCAAGCATTATACGTTCGAAAGTATCATTGCTCCCGTTTTGGAAACGGTATACCGCTCCGAAATCGAAACGGCAATCGAAGAAAGCTCAACAATCGCGTACTATAAGGGATATTACTATTCCAACTTTGAAAACCTTATCTACTATTACAGTGATTACGTTCGCGAAGAAAGCCCGCTTTCGATGAGCTATCCCACGAACGGCAAGGGTTACGATAACCATATTTATAAGCTGTATTTCAGCGAAAGAACGCAGCTTGGTATTTATATGGAAGACTTGACCCGTGAAATCATTGCAAACATTAAGAAATTTGATAGTATGCTTTCGGAAATCGTTTCGTGGACGGAAAACGTAACGGATGAAAACAAAGCGAAAGTGGAAGCTTTGGCGGAAGAAGTAAAGCAAACGCGTTCGAATTACAATACGCTTAAGACGAACGTGGCACAATCCGTTTACTTTACCGAAGAACTCATCGACGCGCTTATGCGTGTAGAAATGAAAGTTCGTGAAGCGAAAGCGGCTTACGGTATTGAGACCCAACTTCTCCGCTTGCAAATTTCCGACGGCTCGACGCATAGAAAGGATTACGTCGTTGGCGAATTCTTCGATATCACGGGCTTGGAGCTTGTCCTTGTATACGAGGACTACTCGACGGAAATCGTTGGCGAGGCAGAAATCACCTTGCTTACGACGACGGCGCTCACCCTTAGAACGAAATCTGTAGAAGTGGAATGCCGCGGCAAGAAAACGCCCGTTCCCGTCACCGTGAAGGACGCAGTTGTAGAATCTGAAACGCCCGAAACGAACGATCCTACGGAAGATTCCGGAGCTATTGAAATCCCCGAAGTCCCCGAAAACAGCGCAGAAACTGAAAAGGACGGCAAGGGCGGCTGCGGCAGCGTTGTTGGCGGCGCGACGTTGAGCGCAATCACGCTTGCAACGGCTTGCGTAGCATTGCTTGGCAAAAAGAAAACGAAAGAGGCTGACGAAGCCGATTCCAAAAAATAATCGCAAAGGAGAACGTACTATGGACGAGAAGATGTTTCCTGTGGAAGAACTCGTAACTCCCGAAGAAGAAACGGTAGCGGAAGCACCCGCTGCGGAAAAAACTACGGTTGTTGAGGACGTACAAAAAGTGGAAGTTTCTTGCTGTAAATGCGGCGTTGCATTGAAAGTAAAAATCGGCACGGAAGTTTGTATGTGTCCGAAATGCGGCGAGATTTTCAAAGTAAAGGCGACGGTTAGACGCGTAAAAGACGTTTCGTCTACGCAAATCACGAAAGCTTACGTGAAAGTGGATAAAGACGCAGAGGGCAACGTTAAGACCACGACGGTCTTGCAATAATCCAAGAAAAATCTGCGGAGCGGTTTTGCGCCCCTCCGCAGGAGAAAAAACGAAAAAAGTAGGAGAATAGATATGGCAAAGAAACAAATCGAAACGGCGGAAGTAGTTGCACAAGAATTCACGGTAAAATGCTGCGGTTGCGGCGCGAGCTTGAAAGTGAAAGAAAACGGCTCCGTATATACGTGCCCCAAATGTAATCAAATTTTTCAATTACGTAGAACGGAGAAATTGGTGAAGAGCCTTTATAACGGGCCTATCAGCGAAGCGTACGTTTCCGTATCCGAAGACCAAAAAGGCAACGTTTTGGTGGAAAGCGAAGTAAAAGAAAACTAAACCGTTTTTAACGTTGATTGCGAAAGGCGCGAAGGAGTTCCTGCGCGTGCCTTTTGTTTGCGTTAAAACCGTTTAGAACAAGCGAAACGAGCCGACCTTGATACTTTATCAAGGTCGGCTCGTTTCATTGAAATTCGGCGAATATTAAGCCGTTTTAGAAACAATAACCGCGCCGTGGATTTCCACGGCGCGGTTTGCGCTTTACATTGTATCGTAAGCTTACGCTTCTATATTTTCGTTGCTCAACGTAATGGTTACGTTTGCGGAATCGGAGTAATCAAGCGTTGCATTGTATTTGTTGCCCGTTGCGATTTCGCAAAGTTCAAGGCTTGCCGTGCGGTCGGCGTTATATGCTTTGATGATATAGGTATAAACCGCTTCGCCGTCAAGAAGAAGCTTACCGGGGGTAGCCGCCGCGCCTTCGGTTACAGGGTCTTTGTAGCCGCCGTCGAAGATATAGGTTTTTCCGTCCATTTGCGCTTCGGTGAGGTAAAGCCCGTCAACTTCCGTTCTCAAAATTGCCTTGTCGCCGTTGACAAACGCGTTGCGCGCGTCTAAATTCGTCGTATAAGCAATCTTGTAATAAGTGGTTTTGCCCATGCCGTCAGGCTCTTGCGACCACATAATGATGCCGGAATCTTTAATCGTGTAATAGAAGTAGGTTTCGTTTACGCCCGTTGCAAACGACGCGCTGAGTTTTGCAATGCCTTGCGCGTAGGGGCTCGTGATACCGTCGAAGGAAAGGGTTGTTTTGCCGTCGTCACGGTTATATGACCAAGTACCGAAAAGTTCGTCTGCCTTTGCGCATACTTGGTAACCGCTGTAGCCGTCAGGCTTTTGCGAAAGAAGCATAGGACTTCCTTCCAAATCGTTACGGATATATAAGTAGTATACGTAAGGCATATTGTCTTCTTTGTATTGGAAGGTGAGCATATCCACGTCGTAATAAGTCATTTCGACGGGTTTGCCCTTGAACGTCGCGTGAATTACGCCGTTGATGTCGGTAGGACCGATTGAGAAGGTTGCAAATTCGCCGCTGATTGCCCAAGTACCCATAAATGCGTTACGAACGTAGAGGGAAACGGTTTCCTCGCCAATCGTCAAACGGTATACGTTTTGTGCTTTTTCAAGCGAGCCGAGCGTTTCTTTCGTTTCAACGTCGTATACGTCATAAGCGTCGCCGTTGGGCTTATAGCCGTAGGCGGTCGAGCCGTTTACGGTAAGCTTGCCGCCGATTGTGAGCGCGCTCTTGCCGTCGAATGCGTAGGAGTTGCCGTTCGTATCGATGAAATCAATGTTTGCAAAGACGTCCTTTCTTTCAAAGCTTTCCGCGCTGTTGAGAATAACCACTTTTTCGTCCTCGTCATAAGACATAAGGTAAAGCTTTCCGTTATAAGCAAACTTGCCTTGAAGCGCCGCGTCGAGCGTATAGGGAACAACCGTTCTCTTGCCGTTTTCGATCAAAGTAATCGTACCTTCCATACCAGCGTAAGGCAAATGACCGTACAAGCCGAAGCCGTTGAAGTCGAATTCTACGTTCGTAAATTCAGGTGCGTTACAAATCCATTCGCCATTATAATCGTCTTGTATGAACAAGCTGATTGCGGTAAAGCCCGATTCACTGTTCGCGTCCGTCAAGTACGCCGTTAAGGTGTTCGTGACGATATCGTGTGTAAAGTAGCCGAAGAGATCGTTTTTCACGTAAACGTCGTGGGGGAGATACAAGCATACGTAGTTTTCCGTTTCGCTTACTTCGTATACAAGTTCTAACGAAGAACCGTCGCTATATACGGCTTTTGCCTTACCGATACCGTTTTGACCGATACCAAGCAAATTAAGTACAATGCCCGAGTTCGACCAAGAACCCACGTAGCTTTCGCTGCGGTAGAAAGTTTGCGTCTTATCCGCGCTTACAATCTTAAGCGCACCGTTCGTATCAAATTCTGCAGTATAGCTTACGCCGTTCATCGTAAAGGAGATGCCGTTGCCCACTGCGGCGTATTTCCCGCTGTAGCTTTCTACGGTGTATTCATCGCAGGTATAGCCGTCCCGAACGTAAGATTTATGCGTATAGGTGAATTGATTGATACCGTCAAAGGTAAAGGTCTTACCGACCGTCGCCGTCTTTGTCCAAGAACCCTTGAAAGAATCGTAGGAAGAAAGCGCGGCGGTATCGATTACCAATGCGCTGAGAACGCCGTGCGAATCGTTAAGGGTAAGCGTTGAACCGTTCAACGTGCAAACGTCGTATTCCGTGCGCACTGAGTCGCCGTTTTCCACTTTTTCCACAACCGCGCGATCGCCATAGAAAGAATAGTAGATAGTTGCTTCTCCGTCCTGTGCGAAATATTCGCCGCGGAAGATATTCTTCATCGCATACAAGGGGGATTCTTCGGTGTAATACAAACCGTCGTAAATCGCCAAGCCGTCGTCCGTGAGTTGTGCACGGTAATTATAATAGGAATAGCGGTAGAGATCGAAATTCGCGTCGTAGACTTTCGAGGTATCCGTTTCCGCTTCGTCCTCGTCAATGACAATTTCTCCGAGATAGAAACGGGAAAGTCTTGCACTTTCGATAATCACCGATTCACCGTCGAAAGTGTAGTTTGCCTGTTGCGAGCTGTTGCCGTCCGAATAGGTCGCAAAGCCTTTATTGTCAAGCGTGAGCGTGATAGGATTCGCATGGTCGGGGCTCATAATTTGATAAGTGCCCAAAACAGGAGTAGGATCTGCAAAACCGACGTAGAGCGTTACGTCCTTCATCGGCGTATAGGAATAGGGAACTTTTTGCGTGCAAGCTTCATCAAAGAAGTAGCCGTAGGAAAGATGCCCATTGTCCGCTTTCAAGAACCGTACAAGTCCGCCGTTGAAAAGGTATTCGCCGAAAGACGCGTACATACTCAAAGATTCGTTTGCATTATCGAAATAGGTAAGGCTCTTAAGATTTTGCCCGTCGAGCTGTACACTCACCGTCTCACCTTGCTCGTTCTTCGTTACGTAGCGAAGCTCCATAGAGAGGGTAACGTGCTTAATCGTAGGGTTGCCGTCTTGATCAAGAATCAAAGCGCCTTCTTCGTCCCGTTCGTAGTCGGGGTCAAAATTGATAGTGGGGTACTTGCCCGTCTTGAACACCCAGTCGCCCGTGAGCCAAGAAAGCTTATCGGTGAAATAGGTTTCGTCCGCCAAATTCGGGTTGGTGATACAGGATTGTACCGAATATTTTTCCGAGTACACGGAAACGTATCCTTTCTCGTTGCCGCCGCCGACGAAGTCGCCCGCGATTGCGTAAGCCGCGCCCGAAGCCGCGTAAGCCGCCGTTGAACCGTCGAAGAAACACTCGCTCACAACGCTGTCGTTTTCAGCGAAACCAACGATACCGCCTGCATAGGAATAGCAATATTCCGTCGTCGTTACCAAGGGGTCGGTGACCGCTTGCGAGGCTTTCGCTACGATTTCGCCCGTCGCATAGGAGTTGGTGACGACCGTATACTGCCCAAGCGAGCCAGCAACGCCGCCGCTATACAAAGCGCCCGAAACGTTACCGTGCGCATAGGAGTGATGAATGGTTGCGGGCGCGCCGAGGGGATAATTCGTGACCATATAGCCCGAGATACCGCCTGCCGCAAGCGCCATACCGCTTAAAATCCTAATATCAACGTCCGTATGCGAGAACGCGACTTCCGAGGGATGCGCACCGCCGAGGTCTTCGGCGTAGAAACCTTGCTGATAACCGATTAAACCGCCTGCAAACGCGAAATAGCTGTTGTCCGCAAGAACGTTGATTTCCCCATTTGTTGCCGAGCAAAGATAAATAGTCGCGCCGACGCCGTATCCAAGCAGCGAGCCGACGGAGATCGTCTTGCTCTCACTGTAGCTTTCGTTCATACCCGCGTTAATGGTGAAATTTTCCAACTGAATCCCATGGAAAAGTGCGCTGTTTTCTACGGACGCGTCCTTGTACGCCGCGCCGAACAAACCGACGTAGTTCGCCGATTCGGAATGAATCGTGAAGTTCGAAATTTTGTATTCGAAAGGCTTGCCTGTCACAGGATCGTAGTTGGTAACGAAACAACCAGCAAAGTAGGAGTTTTCCGTGCGCAAATCCCCGATAACCTGCAATTCTTCCCCTTTACAGTCGATATTGTTCACAACCATATAGGAAGCCGTCACGTAGCGGTATTCGCCTGCGTTGACCTTTTCCGCGATATAGAGCAAGTCAATGGGCTTACTTACAAGGAAAGGGGATTCCGTCGTACCCATACCGTCCATACGCGAAACGTCTTTCTTAATCCCTTCAACGGTGATTGTCAAATCCTTATCCGCAATAATGGAATAGGACGTGCCCGAAAGGGGGGCAACCGCTTTTCCGTTCGCATACACGATGGCATTGCCCGTATAGAAGGCGCTTACGTTTAATTCGAAAGTGATTTCCGTGCCGTATTCCACCGTTTCGCCGCTGACAAAATCGCTAACGAGGGTGTAGCCGTCGCCCTCTTTAAAGACAACCGTTTTCGGACCCTTGTTTTCTTCAGAGCCTTCGCTCGAGCCGCTTTCGGAGGACGTGATGTCCGAGCCGTTCGTTTCGTTGTCGCCGCCTTTTGAGCCGCCGCAGCCTGCCGCAGCAATCGCGCACGCACAGGAAAGGGAAAGCAATAAGGCAATTAAATATTTTTTCATAAAAACTCCGTATATAATGTTTACAACTTTACTTTTTACGCAAGGTAAGCTTTTCGCGGCGCTTAGCTTCGCGCATAACGCCCCAAACTAGAGTATACCTTCCTACATTATACTATATATTGCGAAAAATGACAAGAAAAAACGGGGTATTTTGCGCAATTTTCTCCATTTTTCATAAAACCGTTTTTTTCCTTTCCATGCGGAAAATAATCACTTGACAAGTCTTGTTTTTTAGGCTATAATGTTGCATAATGCAAATCATATACCCAAACGAAGTTTGGGGGGGAGCAAGGAAGGAAAGGTTATGAAAGAAAAGTCGGGGGTACGGGTGCTCCGCTCTTTATACGCCATATTATTTTCGCTTTTGACGGTCTTTGTCGGCGCGCTGTGTGTGATACAGGCGTGGTCGATATTCAAGTCTGAGCCAAGCGGCGCGTTTACTCGCGCAAGAGTGTGGGCGCACTTCAAAGAAATTTGGATTCCTATCGTCGTATTCGTTGGTGCGCTGGTTGGAAATATCATCATCGCGCTTGCATATCCTAAGCAAAAGGAAAAGCTGAAAGCGGAAATCGATCCGCAGGTTACGGCGCGTCGTTTACGGGATAAAGTGGGGGGTGTGAAAGGTGCGCGTAGAGAACGCGCTTTTAGAGCGGTCGTCAACGTTTTGATTACTGCAATCACCCTTTTTGGTTTGGCGCTTTGCATCGGAATTATGTACGTAGACTCGTACACGCCTATGCTCTCCGCGGAATTTTTCTTAAAACAGGACTTTTTGGTAGACCGTTTGATTCGCGTAGTGATTTGCGCGGTTTCGGGTTTGCTTGCGTGCGTGATACTCGTATCGTTAAAGAGTCTTTCCTTAAAACGGGAAATTGCGGTTTATAAAGCGGCGCTCGTTGCGAAAGCAAAGGGCAATAAGGAAGAAAAAGATGGCGCATGGGCGGCGGTTTGCGAAAAAATCGCACTTGCGAAAAACGAAAAAGAGCTTGCTAGAGCAAGAGTCGAAGCCAAAGCGCTTTTGAGAAAGCAAGAAAGAGAAGAAGAGAAACAGCCAAAAGTAAAGAAAGTAAAACCGAAAGTGAATAAAAACGGCTCGCAAGCTTGGATTTGGGCAGCGCGAATCGCATTGTTTGCGGTGGCAATCATTTGCATTGTGAGCGGTGTAGATAACGGGGGCTTAAAGGCAATGTTCGTGAAAGCGATTAACGTTTGTACGCAATGTATCGGGATAGGGTAAGGATATGAAGAAATTTTTTGCAAAACTGAAAAGGGGTTTCAAAAAGATCCTACCTACGAAGCGGCGTATCGTGCAGCTTTACACCGCGCTCTTATTCAATGCGAACATCAAGGGCTGGTTCAATGGTCAAATTTATCAAGGTCCGACAAAAAACCTTTGCGTGCCCGGCTTGAACTGTTATTCTTGTCCTGGTGCGACGGGATCTTGCCCGATGGGTTCGCTCCAAAACGCGCTGATCGATTCTAAGACGAGAATGCCGACGTACATAGTGGGAATCATCATTCTTTTCGGGTTGATACTCGGTAGAACGATTTGCGGTTGGCTTTGTCCGATCGGTCTTGGGCAAGAGCTTTTATATAAGATTAGAACGCCGAAACTGAAAAAGAGCAAAGCAACGCGCGTGTTCTCGTATTTCAAATACGTTATTTTGATTGTTTTGGTCGTGATTTTACCTTTGTCGATGGCAGTGCCGGGGTTCTGCGAATTTATATGTCCTGCGGGTACTTTCCAAGGCGGTTTGGGACTTTTGCCCAACAAGGCAAGGGAAGGTTTGCTTGGACAGCTCGGTCCTATCTTTACGTGGAAATTTATCGTAATGGTTGCGGTAATCGTAGCGAGTATCTTTATTTTTCGTTTCTTTTGCCGTTTCCTTTGCCCGCTCGGCGCGCTTTACGGCTTTTTCTGTAAAATCGCAATGATCGGCTTGAAAGTGGATAAGAACAAGTGTACCGATTGCGGACTTTGTATCAAAGTATGTAAAATGGACACCAAGAAAGTGGGCGATCACGAATGTATTCAATGTGGCGAATGTATTTCTGTTTGCCCGACGAAAGCGATTGCATGGAAAGGTTCGAAAGTTGTTGTGCGCGGGAACGATACCGACGTAGACCCTTCGAGCGGTTTAAAACCGTTGAACGTATTCTTAAAGCAGGAAGAAAAGAAAACGGAAAACGCGCCGTCCGAGCCCATAGAAAACGCAGGGAGCGAAGCTTCCCAATCGGGGGTGGACAATGAGTAAAGCAAAGAAAATCGTAGGCGTAACGCTTGCGTCGGTTTTGATGTCGGGCGCGCTTATTTACTATAATTTCATTGACAAAGCGCCGTCGAAAGGTATGGGAAAAGGCAACGTTTGCTTGGATTTTACGGTGGAAACGTACGGGAATGTAAATAGTGATTTTTCGCTCGACGGGAACAAAGCCACGCTCGGCGATCAAATCGGCAAGGTATGCGTACTCAATTTTTGGGAAACGTGGTGCCAAACATGCGTAGAAGAATTGCCCGAATTTAATCACGTGCAAGAAGAATACGGCGACAAAGTGCAAATTTACGCTATTGCAGGGGTAACGTCGACGAGAGAGGAAATCGACGATTATCTTGACAACAAGGGCTGGAGTAATTGGGATAAAGAAAACGACTGGTCGGAATTTTCTTTGACGTTCGCGTATATGTCCTACGAAGAATGTTTGAATCTTGGTTACGGCGGTATTTTGCCGAGAACAATCATTATCGATAAGAGCGGATTGATCGTCTATGAGGACGACGGAAAATTGAGCTATGAAAAGCTGAAAGAGCTGATTGATAGCGTATTATAAAGTAAAAAATAAAGAGGGGCGTTTCTTTTCGAGAAACGCCCCTCTTTTTATTCTCCAAAAAGCGATTTGAGGGGAGCAGGTATGTGAACAACAAAAATCTCGCTTTGAAACGGTGAGCCGTTTCAAAGCGAGATTTTATTCTTTTAAACGAGTATTTGATTAAAGGAAAGGGGTGGGAATCGTAGGATTCTTCGCGCCTTCAGCAAGTACGCGTTCGTAGTAGCATGAGCAAAGCCATGTGTCTTCAACGCCCTTGTGCTTTTCAGAAAGCAAGATGGTATTCAAAAGGTCGTAGATTTCTTTATCGACTGCAATGAAACCCTCTAACTTGCCTTCGTTTTCCATAGCGCGTTCGCAAATTTCAAGCATTTGCGGTGTGTAGTCCACGCCGTCAACGTAGAAAGTGCGTTTTTCTATTTCAAAGTTTTCCGCGCTCAAGCAGTACGAATAGATGCTTTGTTCGTAGAAGTGCGGCGTAGGACGGTTAACGTCAAGATACAAGTAGCTGCCGATAGAACCGTCGGAGTTGACTACGTGATAGAATCCGTCCTCTTCGGAATAGGTGTATGCAATGCCGTCCGTAAGGAAAGTTTCGCCCGAAACTTCATTGAAACTGTATTGTCCCAAGGACGCATGTTCGAAGTAGGAATAGGTTTCGTCGGTCGATTTTGTGATGTTCAAGTTGAACGAACCAACTTCTTCGGGGTTATAGTAGGTCATAAGCAAGTAATAGGTCTTGCCTGCTTCCATATAATAACGGAAGTTGAAGTTGTAATCGTATTCGCCAGTGACGAAGAAAGGATTGTCGTACGTGCCGAGGAAGGTTTTTCTGTCGCTGTCTACAAGCCAGCACAGGGTATCCGATTCGCCCGTGGAGCGAATGTCGTAAATGCCTGACGTTTCAGGAATAAACTTATGCTTGAAGCCACGCGGCGTCATGGGGAAAGGAACGTTGATTTTATTGTCGCCTTCGTACACTTGGATCGCGCCTTGATAGGAAATACCTCTCATCGGGTCTTGCATCGGCGCGCTGTCGCCGTAGTGATCGTAGTAAACGCAAAGCTCAAGCCATTCGTTTTCGTGGTATTCGCCCGTCCAAGCATTGTACTGCCATACGCATTCCACAATCAAGTCAAGCAAGTTCATTAAATCCTTGGTAACGGGCGTATAACCGTGGTTATACAGATTGTTGTTTGCTTCCCAAGCATAATATTCCACTTCCGCCTTATAGTTAAGACCGTCCGCGTAAATGAAATTGTTGTAAGCGAGCATCCAAAGACTCGTTTCCGTGCACCAAAGGGAAGAATACCAAAGGTTCGCAAAGAGCAAAGGCCCGTCTTTCGATTCTACGTGGTAGTAGCCGTCGACTTCGTTATAAACGGGGGTGATGTAGCGTTCGAATTGCGTTGCCGCGCCTTCCGCTGCTTTCACCGACGCTGCGTGACGGAATACGTTCGCGTCTACGCCGGGCGCGGAAATCATATCGTCTACCGTTTCAAAACGCAAGTTCTTGATTTGTACCGTATCGCCGTTAACGTTTTTAGAAGTGTTCTTGTTATAGATGAGCGTCATTTCATGTTCGCCCGCTTCAAAGTCTCTAAATACGTACGCGTAGCAGGTGTTCCACTTGCTCATGTGGTTGCCCGAAAGCTGATGAATGGGTACACCGTCGATAAGGACAATAAATTCGTCGTACATTTCTTCCGAACCGAGCTTATAATCAAATGCAAGCGCCGTGTTCGCTTCCGCTACGAAATCTACGTATAAGGTCGCATACGAATAGTTGTAGTTTTGGTTAGAGTTTACCAAATATTCGTTGTTTTCGCTAATATACCAAGGCCAGCTGTATTTATCATAGCCCTCATCGTCGCTCGTTACAACGCCTTTCTTTTGCCAACGGTAGGTGAAACCGTCTTTGCCCAAAACGTTCGCAACGCCCGTAAGCGTAGGCGCTTTGTCCAAATTGGATTGGGGCACTTCAACTCGTTCGATGGTTTGATTTTGGTTGTCGCCGCCTATTACGCCGTCGCCTTTAATGATGTACGGTTCGTAGTCTTCGCCGAGGAAATAATCGAAACGTTGTTGGAAATCCTTTGCTTCCGTCATTGAGCCAGTATGCATAAAGGTGATTACGCCGTAACGGTCGATCATAACGGAAAGGGGAATAGGACCTGAATAGAAGGCGTCGATAAGCCCGCCGTCGTTGTCGGGCGATACCATATCCAGTTCAAGACCGTTTTCTGTTTTATATTGTGTGATCACCGAATTGGTGTCGGAGGATTCCACGCTGATTGCAATGACTGCAGCCTTTTCGTCGTACGGTTCATATTTAATCGAGTTATCGATAGCAGGGAATTCCTGTTCACAAGGCCCGCACCACGTTGCCCAGAAGTTTAAAAGCACGACTTCTTTCGTTTCCAAAAGCGTGGAAAGGGTGAGCGATTTACCTTCCGCCGTCGTCACGGTGAAATCGTGCATAACGTCGCCTAAGCTATATCTCGTGCCGCTCGGGATTTCGTCGCCGCGCAGCTCGCCCGTGGGTTCTACGACTGCAATGATAGTTTCCCCGCCCCATTCAGGGGTGTAAATGGGAATATCGGGGTCGCGGAGCTGATAGCCGGGGGTAATGTCTTCCAAAACAACTAAGTATTCCGCAGGGGGAACTTCGTCTTCCGTGAAATACGCAAACCCAGATGAATTGGTGGTTTCCGTCGCCACGATTTCATCTTTGAGTTCATCTACAAGATGAACGGTGATATTGCCCATGCCGTAGTCGGTAGGGTTTTGCACCGAAACTCTATACGAATAAGATGTGACGGGGGCTTCGCCTTCTTCGCTTGAACTGCCCTCGCTTGA
>JAFTQI010000034.1 GCA_017462825.1 Clostridia bacterium
AAAAGCTCTCGAATATTCGGGAGCTTTTTTTTGTCGTATTGAGACCGTGTACGAAAAAAAGCGCCCCCGACTTTGGTCGGGGGCGCTTCCTATATTATCGGAGGTTTTTAATTAGTAGTTTTCAGCTCTTACTTGGAAATATGCTTGAGGATGCGCACAAACGGGGCAAACGTCGGGAGCTTGCTTACCCACTACGATATGACCGCAGTTCGAGCATTGCCATACAGCGTCGCCGTCTTTCGAGAATACAAGGTTGCCCTTAACGTTCGCAAGGAGCTTTCTGTATCTTTCTTCGTGTTCTTTTTCAATCGCCGCAACACCCTCAAAAAGTTTTGCAATGTCTTCAAAGCCTTCTTCACGCGCAACCTTTGCGAATTCGTCGTACATATCCGTCCATTCGTAGTTTTCGCCTTCCGCTGCTGCTAAAAGGTTTTCTGCGGTGGAGGAGATTTCGCCGCCGTTCAAAAGCTTGAACCAAATCTTAGCGTGTTCTTGTTCGTTTTTCGCCGTTTCTTCAAAGATAGCCGCAATTTGTACAAAACCTTCTTTTCTTGCCTTGCTTGCAAAGTAGGTGTACTTATTTCTCGCTTGCGATTCGCCTGCAAAAGCCGTTTGAAGGTTCGCTTCCGTTCTCGAACCCTTAAGAGTAGGGATTTCAACGAACTTGCCGCTTTGCTTACATACGGGGCATACTTCGGGAATTTCGTTTTCTGCTACATAGTGACATACTTGACATTCAAATTTTTTCATAATTTTTACCTCTTGCTTTGTTTTCTTATTAGGATTTAGTTTTATTAACTGTAAATAGTATAATACAAAATGAAACGTTTGTCAATAGTTTTTTATAAAAAAGTTTAAAAAATTTTTTTTGAGGGTATTTTTACAAAAATTTCACGAAACGGAAACGCAATTTTGATACGTATATAATATAATGAAAGAAAAAGTTTGACAAACGGAACGGAAGCTGATACAATAAAATTATGGATTTTGTCCATAATAAAGATGGGTGAGAAATTGCGAAAAATTAGCGCGAAGAAAAAAAAGTGGATAGAAAGAACTGTCGCCAACGATAGGAGTTATAAGCTTTTCCTGTACAATAGATTTTTTATTTTCCTGATTTTGGTGCTTTTGCAAATTATCGGGTACGTTTGGCTTTTGTACACGCTCGTGTATTCTTCCAAAATTGCGATAGCGGTGGAGGGAATGGTAGGGCTTATGGCTTTAATTGCGGTGATTTATTTGATCAACCGTAACGACCGACCGTCTATGAAGCTGAACTGGATTTTGTTGATGCTGATTGTACCGATTGTCGGCGTACCGATGTATCTTTTGTACGGTGAGGGCAGACCCGCGCGCAAGATGAAAAAGAAACTAAGCGCTTCGGAAAAAGAGAATGCTATAGCCTTTCAAAACGCGTTTGGCGGCGTAGAGCAAAAGGAAGCGCAAACCCGCGCGGACACGATCAGTCGGTTTTTGCATCGATACGCAGGTTATCCCGTTGCATACGACGGGGACGTCACTTATTACGACAGCGGCGAAAAGATGTTTGAAAGAATGAAAACCGAATTAAGAAAAGCCGAAAAATTCATTCTTTTGGAGTACTTTATCCTTTCACACGGTAAAATGTGGAATGAAATCCTACAAATTTTGCTTGAAAAAGCGGAGCAAGGGGTACAAATCCGTATTATTTACGACGATTTTGGGTGTATGACCTCGCTTCCCCCGAAATATAACGAATATTTGGAAAGCTTGCACGAGAACGTGAAAGCGATGCGTTTTAACAAGATTGTACCTCTTTTTGCGGTGCGTATGAACAACCGCGATCATCGAAAAATCCTCGTTGTGGACGGGAAAACCGCATTTACGGGCGGTATCAATATCGCGGACGAGTATATCGGAGAAAAACAACGTTTTGGGCATTGGAAAGATACGGGCGTCATGGTATCGGGGAACGCGGTCGCGTCCTTTATCCGTATGTTTTTCCATTTTTGGAACGCCTTTTCCAAGGAAAAAGAAGACGTGGCAAACTACCTGCCTGCAATCCTTGAAAGGGATAGCGGCGCGGTCATTCAACCCTACGATTCTTCGCCGCTCGATAATTTGAGCGTTGGGGAAAACGTGTACGTTGATATGATTGAACGCGCTAAAACGTACGTGTATATTTTCACGCCGTATTTGGTCTTGGGTGACAGCTTGCGCGCGGCGCTTTGCAGGGCTACGCTTCGAGGTGTGGACGTGCGGATAGTGACCCCAGGGATACCCGATAAAAAGACGGTGTACCGACTTACTCGCGCAAATTACGGAATTTTAATCAAAGCAGGTGTCAAAATTTACGAATACACACGTGGATTTATTCACGCCAAAAGTGTGCTGTGCGACGGAGAAAGCGCCGTAGTGGGAACGATCAACTTCGACTATCGGAGTTTGTACCACCATTTCGAAAACGCGGTGTATTTTTCTTCCTGCCAAGCGGTGAAAGATTTAGAAAGGGACTGCGAAGAAACCTTTGCTATCAGCACCCTTTGCACGAAAGAGAACACGAAACGGAGCATGGTAGGGCGGATTGTCGATTCGCTTTTGCGGGTATTTGAAACTTTGTTATAAAAGGAAAAAAAAGATGAGTAAACAAACGAGAAGGCAAAAAAGGGAAGAAGAAGCGCGAATTTTGGCGGAGATGGACGAAGCGTTAAAAGAGCAGGGGTTGCCGCCGATTTCCAAAAACTTTGAAAAAGGCGAAAAGGAAGAAAAATATAAGCGCGAATACGACGACACGATGCCGCAAAATATTCATTGTCGGCGTTGTAAAACGCTGATGGAAAACGGGAAATGCCCCGTTTGCGGACACACGGTCTACGTGCCGATGAATAAACAAAAGCAGCGTAAAATTAAATGGATTGCGACGGGGATTATGCTCGTTGTGTTCGTTGCGCTGTTCGCAATCCTGCAAATGTCGAAATAAAACGGAAAAGCTTCCCGTAAAAACGGGGAGTTTTCTCATTTTGAGGCTACCGTGTACGCGTTCAATGAAAAATTGCGAGGGAAATTTTCCGCGCGCTCTTTACTTTTCTGCGCGCACATGTTATAATTAAGAAAAAAGAACGAAAGAGAGTGGGTTATGCGAATATTACATACGGGAGATATACACCTGGGCTCGGCATTCAAAAATTTTCCGAGCGATAAAGCGGCGGTGAGAAGAAGCGAAATTTTGGACGGATTTCGCCGTCTTTGCGCGTTCGCGAAAGAACAAGGCGTCGCGGCTGTGCTGATTGCGGGGGATTTATTCGACGAAAGAAAAGTCCCGCGCACGTTGCAGCAAGAAGTTGCGAATATTTTCGCGCTTGCAAAGCCCGTATGTTTTTTCTACGTGTCCGGCAATCACGACGGCACGTTCGCAATCGAGCATTTGCCCGACAACGTCTACACGTTTTCGAATAGTCAGGGTTGGAAAAGTTATGATTTGCCCGAAAATATCACGGTTACGGGTGCGGATAGCGCGCATTTTTCGTTTGCACTTTTCCACTCGCTCGCATTGCGCGGGGAACGGTACAATATCCTTCTTTTACACGGCGAAATTTCGCGTATGGAAACGGGTAGTGCGGAATGTATACCCCTTGCGCACTTGCAAAACAAGGGAGTGGACTATTTGGCGCTTGGGCATATTCATATTCCCGACCGTACGCTGGAACGCTTGGACGGGCGCGGAGTATACCGCTATTGCGGTTGTTTGGAGGGCAGAGGCTTCGACGAGTGCGGCGAGCGAGGCTTTTTCCTTTTGGATATCCAAAACGGACGGCTTGTCGGCGAACAGTTTTATACGCTGGCAAAGCGTAAAATTCTCGAGTGCAGCGCGGATATTTCCGCTTGTCAAAACTATTACGACGTGGAACGCGCGGCCTTTTCCGCACTTTCGAGCGTGCGCGCAGATGATATCGTAAAATTGGTGTTATCAGGTCGGCATAAGCTCGGTTTGCGCAAGGATATTCCTCTCCTTACTACACGGCTTTTGCAAACCTATTTTTATGCGAAAGTAGTGGATAATTCCCGCGTGGCGATGGAATTCAACGCCTTTTCGGGCGACCTTTCAGAATGCGGAGAATTCGTAAGAGAGGTAGGCAGGTATGAGTTGAACGACGAAGAACGCGCGGAAATCCTCGATGTGGGCTTGAAAGCACTTGCAGGGGAGGAAATCGACTTATGAAAATACTTTCTTGCTATATCGCAGGTTTTGGCAAGCTTGTCAATAAGAAAATCGACTTAAAGGATTTGACTGTCATCAAGCAGGACAACGGCTGGGGAAAAACGACGTTTGCGGACTTTATCCGCTGTATGTTTTTTGGCTTAGACGGCGGTAGAAAACGGGAGATAGCGGAGAACGACCGTATGCGTTATCGGCCTTGGTCGGGCGGTACGTTCGGCGGCGCTTTGACCTTTGAATACGGCGGAAAAATCTATCGCGTAGAGCGCACGTTCGGACAAACGCCCGCGCAAGATTTTGCGCGCGTTTTGGACGGAAACCAAATGCTTTGCTATGAGTTTGGTGAGAAAGCGGAGCGCTTGGGCGAGTGTCTTTTCGGCATGGACGGGGATAGTTACCGCCGCTGTGTATACGTACCCCAAGGGGAGATTGAAACGGGGGAATTGCCCGATGGAATTAAAGCGAAGCTTTTGAGTCTATTAAGCGCGAACGAGGGAAACGGTGGCGCGCGCGCAATGGAAAGACTGGACGCCGCGGACAAAGCGCTTCGGGCAAAGCGGAAACCGAGTAAAGGGAAATTGGACGAAATCGACGAACGTCTTACGGAAATTCTTCGCTTGAAAGCGGAAAAGGACGGATACGCGCTATCAGCAAAGGCAGCTTGGCAGGAAGTGGAGAACGCCACGGCTGCGATTCGCAATGCGGAAGAAAATATTCAAAAACTGACTGTGGATATCGAAAACGAACAAAAACGGGAAACGTTGGAAACCAATCGCCGCGTTTATGAAGAAATGCAGTCGCAATACACCTACGCGAGTGGGGAGCTTGCGCGTTTAAAGAGTTTTTTCGGGGAAAATGACCCTGCGAGTGTGAATACGGACGGTTTGCAAGCGGCGGTGGACGAATTTTATGCCTTAAAAATGCAAGTAGACGCGAGCGCGGAAGCGAATGCGCTTGCAAAAACGCAAAAGGCGGAAAGAGAAGCCCTTCTTGCGCAAATTGACGCGAAAGAGCAACTTGTCAAAACTTATGCCGATTTCTTACGAAAAGAAGAAACGGCGGGGGCAGGTACGCAACGAAAGGCGAAAGGGAAAAAGATTTATCCCCCGCACCGCAAGAGTACGAAATGGATTTTGCTTATCAGTTTGACGCTTACTTTGCTCGGCGCGGCGTTTGTGGGTACGAAATGGCAGTTGGGCGCGGTGATGCTTGGCGTTGGGGGCGTGGGCTTGCTTACAACCTTTTTTCGAGTCTTGCCGAGAAGAGAACGTGCGGTGGCAAACGAACCGAAAATTTCACAAGCCGATTATGAGAAATACGAGCCACTTTATCAAGCGGCATTAGCTGAATTGCAAGACCTGCAAGCAAAATTTTCAGCGCATCCGCAGGAAAATGCCATAAGCGGCGAACAAACGCAAAAGGCGGCGCGCATGCAAGCGCTTGAAAAGGGGATTCGTGAATTTTTAAGCAATTTCCGTTACGAGGATATTTACGATTATCGCGCGGCATTGGAAACCTTGAAACGGGGCGCGGAAGATTATAAAAAACATTCGGTTACCGTACAAGAGTATACGGAAAAAGCAAAGGCTTTGACCTTTGAGGATGGAAATTTCCCCGCTTTTGCGCAGGACATAGAGGGACTGAAAGCCAAATTAATGGCGGAAACCAAGCGCAAGGAAGAAAACGTAGCTTTGCGTAGCCGTAAACTGACGGAAGCGGAAACTGCGGAGGAAAAAGCGGATTCGTCTGCCTTACTTGGCGAAGAAGAACGCCTGACGGAAGAAAAAACGCGTTTGGAAAAACGGCATTTGGCGATTTTAAGAGCTAGGGAAATTTTGCGCCGCGCGCAGGAAAATTTGGCTTCGAGGTATTTAAACGGTGTGGAAAGCGGTTGTGCGCAGTATTTGAAAGAATTGAACGGCGGTATACTTACGCGGTTTGCTGCGGATGGTCGGGTACGCGTGGAAGAAAACGGCTTGCAACGGGAATTGGAGTACTATAGCATAGGCTCTAAAGAGCTTGTGGATTTTTGCACGCGGATTGCGCTTGCGGACGCCTTATTTGCAAAGGAAAAACCTACCTTGATTTTGGACGACCCGTTCGTGAACTTCGACGATGAAAAAACGGAAAGAGCAAAAGCGTTCGTACAAAAACTTTCGCAAAAGTATCAAATCGTTTACCTGACTTGTAAAACGGAGCGTACCTTATAATTTCACAGTGAGAAATTTTTGTGAAAGGGTGAAAAATATTTACTCAAACGGTTGACATTATTTTTTGAAAGGAATACAATAAATAGCGTATAAATACGCTATTAAGGAAAAAGTTATGGCAAAAACGAAAACAAAGACAAAGCCGTTGAGCACCATTAAACCGTTGCTTGGCAGCGTAAGGGAATATAAAAAGCCTTCGCTAATCACGCCTTTTTTCATGGCGCTGGAAGCTTTTTGCGAATGCTTGATTCCCTTTTTCATGGCGCAGCTTATCACGGCAATCAAACCGCCCGACGGGAGCGTAGTGGGCTCGTCGCAAGCGATGCAAGAAATTTTCAAATACGGCGGAATTTTGATCGCTCTTGCGCTTCTCTCGATTACGAGCGGCGTTATGGCGGGACGGTTCGCCGCGACGGCAAGCTGCGGTTTTGCGAAAAATTTACGGCACGATCTTTTTTATAAGGTGCAAAAATTCTCTTTTGCGAACGTGGATAAGTTTTCCACTTCGTCGCTCGTAACGAGATTGACGACGGACGTTACCAACGTACAGCAATCCTATCAAATGTGCTTGCGTATTGCGATTCGCGTACCGCTGCAGTTCCTGTTCGCCATCATTATGAGTTTTATTATCAATCCCAAGCTCGCTTGGATATTTTTGGCGATCGTGCCGTTTTTGGCGCTCGTCATCATTTTGATTATGGCGTACGTAATGCCTTTCTTCCGTCGTATCTTCAAAAAGTACGACGCGTTAAACAATTCCGTGCAGGAAAACGTCGGCGGTATCCGCGTAGTAAAATCCTTCGTCCGCGAAGACTACGAAACGCAAAAATTTGAAAAAGCGGCAGGGGAGGTACGCAACGACTTCACCAAAGCGGAAAAAGTGCTTGCGCTCAACACCCCGCTTATGACTTTCTTTATCAACTTCGCGTCCATTCTCATTTCCGTATTCGCGGCATACGCGATTATCGATAAGACCCATTGGGCAGCGTTTAAAGGTTTCAACGAAGGGCAGCTTTCCGCGCTCATTTCCTACGGGATTCAAATGCTTTCTTGTCTTATGATGTTTTCGATGATTTTCGTTATGCTTTCGATGTCGCTCGAATCGGCAAGACGTATCAGCGAAGTGTTGACGACGGAATCAGATTTAACGAGCCCCGAAAACGGTATAAAAGAAGTCAAGGACGGCTCGATCCGTTTTGAAAACGTGAATTTCAAGTATGCAAAGACGGCGAATAAGTACGCTCTTTCCGATATCGATTTGGACATCGCTTCGGGCGAAACGGTGGGCATTTTAGGGGGTACGGGTTCGTCGAAAACGACGTTGATTCAGCTCATTCCCCGTTTGTACGACGCGACGGACGGCGCCATATATGTCGGCGGCGTGAACGTCAAAAATTACGATTTGGACGTACTCCGCCAAGAAGTGGCGGTTGTTTTACAAAAGAATGTGCTTTTCTCGGGTACGATCAAGGAAAACCTGCGTTGGGGGAATGCGCAAGCGAGCGACGAAGAACTTGTCCGCGTATGTAAACTTGCTCAAGCGCACGAGTTTATCGAAAGTTTCCCTGATGGTTACGATACCTACATCGAGCAGGGCGGTACGAACGTTTCGGGCGGTCAAAAACAGCGTCTTTGTATTGCAAGAGCGTTGCTTCGTAAGCCGAAGGTGCTGATTTTGGACGATTCGACTTCTGCAGTCGATACCAAGACGGACGCGTTGATTCGCTACGCATTCAAGGAAGAAATCCCCGATACGACGAAAATTATCATCGCGCAGCGTGTATCTTCCGTAGAGCACGCGGACAAAATTCTCATTCTCGACAGCGGCAAAATCGTTGCTTGCGGGAATCACGAAACGCTTTTGAAAACGAGCGATATTTACCGTGAAATTTACGAAGCGCAGACCAAGAGCAAAGCGCCCGAAAAAGAAGAAGGGGGTGAAGTGTAATGGCTGACGTTAAAACGCAAAAACGCCCCGTAATGCCCAAAGGTCCGATGCGCGGCCGCGGTATGCCCGTACCCAAAGGCATGATTAAAAAAGGCACGCTTGGCAGACTTATTAAAACGGCGTTTAAATACTATAAATGGCGGTTGATTTTTGTTATCGCGTTCATTATTATCAACTCGGTCGGAAGCTTAGTTTCGTCCGTATATATGCAACGGTTGGTAGATAAAGTCATCACGCCTGCGCTGGAAGTAGGCTTAAATTCCGAAATCAAAGCGACCCTGGTAGGCTTAATCATTCTCATGTGCACCGTTTACGGGCTCGTGACTTTGACGTCGTTCCTATATACGCGGATTATGGCGACGGTCACGCAAGGACTTTTGTACCACCTGCGTACGGATATGTTTGCGAAGATGCAAACGCTCCCGATTAAGTATTTCGATACGCACGCGCACGGTGATATTATGAGTACCTACACCAACGACACCGACGCGACTCGCCAGCTCATAGGTCAAAGCTTGCCCACGATTTTGAGCAACTCGCTCACCCTTGTTTTATCGATTGCGTTGATGCTCACGTACAGCTTTTGGCTTTCGCTCGTCGTCTTTTTGAGCACCGTTTTAATGACTGTAGTCGTTAAGAAAATAGGCGGTAACAGCGCGAAAAACATGGTCGCGCAACAAACTTCGCTTGCCGTAGAAGAAGGCTTTGTCGAAGAAATGATGAAAGGGCAAAAGGTTGTCAAAGTATTCACGCACGAAGAAAAGGCGAAAGAAGACTTCGATAAACTCAATGAAAAACTCTTTAAAGACAGCGAAAAAGCGCATATTTTTGGCAATATTTTAGGGCCGATACTCGGCAATATCGGGAATTTTACCTACGTGCTTTTGTCGATTGTTGGCGGCGCGTTGTACGCGTTTGACGTACCGAATATGAGTTTTTCGACTCTGTTTGGCGGTACGACGGCATTGGGGATCGGTACGATTGTGCTTTTCCTTGGGACGTCGCGAAATTTCGCGCAAATCGTCAATCAAATGTCTCAACAAATTTCGATGATAGCGATGGGTCTTGCCGGTGCGAGCCGCGTCTTTACGCTGATGGACGAATCGCCTGAAAGCTACGACGGTTACGTTACGCTTGTACACGCGAAAAAGGACGAGAACGGGATTTTGTGCGAAACGGATGAAAGAACGGGGCTTTGGGCGTGGAAACACTTCCATAAAGCGGACGGCACGACGACGTACACCGAGCTTCGCGGGGATATCGTTATGGATATGGTAGACTTTTGCTACGTGCCCGAAAAGCAGGTGCTCAGCGACGTTACACTGTATGCAAAGCCTGGGCAAAAGATTGCCTTCGTTGGCGCGACCGGCGCGGGGAAAACGACGATCACTAATCTCATCAACCGTTTCTACGATATTGCGGACGGTAAAATCCGTTACGACGGTATTAATATCAATAAGATTCGTAAGTCCGACTTGCGCCGCTCGCTTGGTATCGTTTTGCAGGACACGAACCTTTTCACGGGTACGGTTATGGACAATATCCGTTACGGTAGATTGAACGCGACGGACGAAGAATGTATTGCGGCGGCAAAGCTTGCAAACGCGGACGATTTTATTACCCGTTTGCCCGACGGTTATAATACGATGCTGACAAACAACGGCTCGAACCTTTCGCAAGGTCAAAGACAGCTTCTTTCGATTGCACGCGCGGAAGTAGCGGACACCCCCGTTATGATTTTGGACGAAGCGACTTCGTCTATTGACACGCGTACCGAAGCGCTCGTGCAAGACGGTATGGATAAACTTATGCACGGTAGAACGGTATTCGTTATCGCGCATAGACTTTCGACGGTGCGCAATTCCAACGCGATCATGGTGCTTGACCACGGAAAAATCATCGAACGCGGCACGCACGAACAGCTCCTCGAGCAGAAGGGGACGTATTATCAGTTGTATACTGGTGCTTTCGAACTTGAGTAAAACGATGGATATACTTCGCATTTCCGCGTTGTTGCTCTGCGCGCTTTGCTCACGTACGTTTAAGTACGCTCCCGTCAGCGTGCTCGCAACGCCTTGAACTGCTCGCATCTTCATCGCTTTGAAAAAATAGAGAATACGCGGCGCAATACTTCGTTGCGCTGCGTTTTTCTTGCTCACGTACGGCTAGTACGCTCCCGTCGAAAAGCCTCGCGCGCCTTGTCTTGCTTGCGTCTTGCTCCCTTGTTGCTTTTATCCCCACTTGAAAAATATTCAAGTGGGATTTTTACGAAAAAGTATTCCTATTTTTTTATGGGCGTGTTATAATAAGTGTAAAGAAATCGAAGGGAGCAAACTATGAAAAATACGTTTGGCGAATTTTTGAAAGAAAAACGGTTAGAAAAAAATCTAACGCAAAAGGATTTGGCAGAGCGATTATTCGTGTCGGCGTCGGCGGTGAGTAAGTGGGAAAAGGACGTTGCGCATCCCGATATTACCCTTTTGCCCAAGCTTTCGGAAATTTTGGGAGTGACGGAGCACGAGCTTATCACGGCGAGTGTGGATAAGCAAGCACGATTGGAAAAAACGCAGGCGAGAAAATGGCGAGTGGTTTCCTTTTCTTGGAGTTTGTTCTTTTATATTGCCTATGAGCTTGCGTTGATACCTTGCTTTATTTGCAATTTGGCGATAGATAAAACGCTTTCGTGGTTTTGGATTGTGGTAGCTGCGTTGTTGCTCGCTTTTACGTTTACGAACTTGCCGAAATTGATTAGAAAAAATCGCTTATTATGGGTTCCGCTTTCTATGCTTGCCGCATTGTATCTTTTGCTTGCCGTTTGCGCAATTTACAGCAAAGGGGATTGGTTTTTGATTGCTGTGTTATCCATTTTGCTTGGTTTTGCGATTATTTTCACGCCTACGTATATTGCGCATTATAAAGTCTTTGCCAAAGTGAGAAAATACAACGATTTCATCACCGTTGGCGTAGCGTTTATCCTGCTGAATATTTTGTTGATTACGTGCAATTTTTATAGCGTTTCCAACGGCTATGTAGAGAAACATTGGTATTTGAAAATCGGTCTACCCGTCACCGTCAGCATTTACGCAATCTTGAACGTATTTTTGAGCGTGCGTTTTCTTAAAATAAACCGTTTCTTGAAAACGAGCGCGGTGCTTTTCCTCATCAATCTACTTTATTGCATTGTACCCCTTGCCGTACAAACGAAGAACGTGCATCTGCAAGAGGACCTTGAAGATTTGAAATTTTATAAAGCGGATTTCTCGAAATGGAGTGCGGAGTTATTCATTGAAAGGAATATCCATTGTATTGTCTTTTTAACGATTGCCGCATTAGGACTTATATTCTTAATCGTAGGCTTGATACGATGGCATTATAAGAAAAAAAGAGTATAAAAAAGAACGGCTGTTTTGCAGCCGTTCTTTTTTATGTTTAGAAAAAGGGTTTTTCTATTAGTTTTAAGCCGAATTTATCGACGAGCTCGTGCGCCTTTTGCAAGGTAGTGGGATCGTTGACCGATTCAGGTTCATGGGAGTCCAAGCCGAAGACGATTTCGTTGCCCACCTTTGCCGCGATTTTCAAAAACGCTTCGTTGGGATAGCAGCGGTTTGTCCGAAGACCCAAAAAATTGAGTTCCAGGGGGATACCCATTCTTTTCGCGCCTTTGCAAAGCCGCGTATATTCCCGCTCTACCGCTTCGGGTGAATAATTCGCGCCCGCAATATCGGGATGGGCAAGATAGAGAAAATCGCCCGTGGTAAGCCCTGCAAGCACCTGCGTGACGTACGCGGAGAGTTCTCCGTCCGTTTTCAAACGGTTGTGTACGGGTTGATTGTTTAACTCATTACCGAGAAAGTGCTGACCAAGAATCAAATAATCGGGTTTGACTGACTGCAAAAACTGGATTTCTTCCTTATGATAATCGGGATAATATTCCAGCTCAAAGCCACACAAAATGCGGATATCTTTCTCGTATTCTTTGGCAAGGGAACGTACCGTGTCCGCGTATAACTCGATTTCGTCCTGCTTCATACGGAAGAAAGATTGAAAATCGGTATCGGGAAAAAGGTAGGGGGCATGGTCGGAAAAACCGAGCGTTTTAATCCCTGCTTCAATGGCTTTTTCCACGTATTCCCGTTCGGGAGTAAGCGACGCATGATTGCAACGCGCTGTATGCGTATGGTAATTATACAGCATTAAAGCACCTTCGATAAAAACTCTCTAAGGCGTTCGTTTTTCGGGTTCGAGAAGAATTCCGCAGGCGCGCTTTCTTCTTTGATAACCCCTTCGTCGATGAATACGACGCGGTTTGCCACTTCTTTCGCGAAGCCCATTTCGTGGGTGACTACGACCATGGTCATGCCGTCTTTTGCAAGCTCACTCATAACGGCGAGTACTTCGCCGACCATTTCAGGGTCAAGCGCGGACGTAGGCTCGTCGAAAAGGAGTACGTCGGGTTCCATAGCAAGCGCGCGCACGATAGCGATACGTTGCTTTTGACCGCCCGAAAGGGTGGACGGATACGCGTCCGCTTTATCCGCAAGTCCGACCTTTTCCAAAAGGTTGAGCGCAAGCTTTTGCGCGTCTTCCTTGGACATCTTTTTAAGCTTCATCGGTGCGAGCGTAATGTTTTGCATAACGGTGAGGTGGGGGAACAGGTTAAACTGTTGGAACACCATACCGATTTTTTGGCGTTGCTTATCGATATTTTTGGCTGCTTTTTTCTCGATTTCCTTTTCTACTTTACGAAGCGCAAGATAGTCCGCTTCTATCGCCTTGTATTTCGCTTGCGCTTCTTCGTCGAAAAGCTTTTTCTTTTTCAAAGCGAGCAAAGCTTTCATTTCGCGCTTTAAATAGATCCGTTCGTTTTTATAAAGATATTCGCCGTTCAAAACGATTTGACCGATAGACGGGGTTTCGAGCATATTTAAGCAACGGAGGAAAGTGGACTTACCGCACCCCGAAGGTCCGATAATCGCGACCACATCCCCCTTATTGATGTCGATTGTAACCCCTTGCAACACTTTCAAATCCTTGAAAGACTTGTGCAAATCTTTGACGGAAACAAGTACGTTATTCGTATTTTCATTAGCGCTCATTCTTTGACATCCTCCTTTCAATGAATTTTTGAATGAAGGTCAAAATCAAAACGATCGCCAAATAGATTATGGCTACGGTGAACAAAAGGGACATATAGCATGCAGGCTTTGCAAGACCGAGTTTTTCGGCAATACCGAGCAAATCCCACGTTTGTTTGCCGTTCACGCGCACAACGATATAAGAAACGATAGACGTTTCTTTGACCAAAATGATAATTTCGTTGAAAAGGGTAGGAATAACCACTTTAATAGCTTGAGGGATAACGATAGTAAACATCGTACGCACCCAGCTCATACCTAAGCTGCGCCCCGCTTCCATTTGTCCTTTATCCACCGAGTTGATACCGCTGCGGATGATTTCGGTCATGTATGCGCCCGAGTTAATACCGAACGAAAGAATGGGTATGATGAGGTTCGTATCTTCTTTTTTAAAATCAACAAGAATAAAGCTGTACATGATAAGCAGTTGCACGAGCATAGGCGTACCGCGAATAACCGCCACGTACACGTCAACGAACTTATCCAAGATTTTCATTACGATATTGTTTTTCGGTGCAATCTTAATCATTGCAAGAATTACGCCGATAACAAAACCGATCACGCACGCAATAAACGCGATGAGGAGGGAAATCCTCAACGCGTCTATTAAAAGGTCGCGTACGCTCCAAATATATTTCATTTGATTAGCGAAACTCATTTATATAATCCTTTTTTGGAAATTAGTTGTTACCGCTGCTATGATTAATCGTGTATTGGTCGATCGTACCGTCAGCGATCATTTGCGCAAGAATTACGTTTACATCAGCAACGAGTTCGGTAGCTTCCTTGTTGAAGTACAATACGTAGGATTCGGGTTCTGCATCTAATTCGAAGCATTCCAAATCGGAATTCGCGTTAGAAATTTCTTGTGCGGGAAGCTTATCGATGATAACCGCGCCAAGCGTCGTGCCGATGTCTTGGCTTGCAACGATTGCATTCTTATAAGCAATCTTTTCTGCGCCGAAAAGTTCGCCTGCGGGGATTTCGTTTTCTTCGTCTGCAGGTGCGGTTGCGTCGTCAAGCATAAATTCACCCGTCGTACCTTCTTGAACGCCGATCGTCTTGTTGCTCAATTCGTTAAGCTTGGAAAGAGGAAGCTTGCCGTCCGTCAAGTCTTCCGCGTCGAAGGTATCTACGGGAACGATTACATATTGAACGGAGGTTGCGTAGCTGATAGAAGCAAGAGCTACTTCATCACGGGAAGCCTTTTTCGTCATGCCTGCCGCGCCGACTGCCATTTTGTCTTTTTCTACTTCGAGAAGAATTTGGTCGAAGTCGATATCGTTCACAACAACGTTGTAGCCGAGTTGTTCACCGATGTAGTTCATAATGTCAATATCTACGCCGACAACGTCGCCTCTGTCGTTCAAATATTCATAGGGCGCAAAGCCTGCGTTCGTGTAAACGTACAACGTTTCTTTGTCGCTGCCCTTACCGCCGCAGCCTGCGAAGCTGAACGTTGCCACTGCCGCAATCGTTGCCATAACGGTTGCCAAAATCTTTTTGAGTTTCATAATTTTATTCTCCTTTTTTACTTTGTAACAAAGTTTATTTATGAAGCTTATTTTATACCTTATTTAATAATAAGTCAATCAATTTTGCGTGAAATTTAACTTTTTCTCACTTTTTAAAGTGCGTGAATGTATAAATGTATAAATTTTTTGAATATAACGTATAAAAGTATTTTTTTAAGAAGCGGGCGGATAGATTGTTGACGGAATATCTTGATTTTTTGAGAAAACTATGCTATAATGAGTAGCGCAAAACAAGTAGAAAGGAGCGGAAAAAAATGAACAACGAATTTTTTTCCTTTGAAGTGATTAAAACGGACGAAGAAACGGGAGCGCGCGCGGGGATTTTGCATACGCCGCACGGGGATATTGAAACGCCCGTTTATATGCCCGTCGGCACGCAAGCGACGGTGAAAGGGGTATTTCCCCGCGATTTGGAGGAGGCAGGGTCGCAAATAATCCTCTCTAATACCTATCATTTGTATATGCGCCCCGGTGACGAAATCGTCAAAAATGCAGGCGGATTGCATAAGTTTATGAACTGGAATAAGCCGATTTTAACGGATAGCGGCGGCTTTCAGGTATTTTCGCTTGGGAAATTGAATAAAATTACCGACGAAGGGGTAGAATTTTCTTCCAACATTGACGGAAGCAAGCATTTCTTTACGCCCGAAAAGGCAATCCAAGTGGAACAAAATCTCGGCGCGGACATTATTATGGCGTTCGACGAGTGTAGCGAATACGGCTACAACCACGCGCAAGCGGAAGCGGCGATGAAGCGTACTTCGGCGTGGCTCGAGCGTTGCTATAAATTCCACGATAAGCCCGAGCAAGCCCTTTTCCCGATCGTGCAGGGGAATATGTATAAAGACTTGCGCGGCGAGAGTTTGCGCCGCACGTTGCCCTTTGTAAAGCACGGGATTGCCATCGGCGGACTTTCCGTCGGCGAGCCCAAACCGATTATGTACGAAATGCTCGATTATTTGCAGCCGCTTTTGCCAAACGACGTACCCAGGTATTTGATGGGCGTTGGTTCGCCCGACTGTTTGATCGAGGGAACTTTGCGCGGAATCGACATGTTCGACTGTGTTTTGGCGACGAGAATTGCGAGAAACGGCACGGCGATGACCTCGCGCGGCAGGGTGGTTGTGAGAAATGGAAAATATAAGGCGGATTTCACGCCGCTTGACGAGGAATGCGATTGCTATTGTTGCAGAAATTACACGAAGGCATACTTGCGCCATTTGATCAACACGGGTGAAATGTACGGCGCGATGCTTTTGAGCTTGCATAATATCACGTTCCTGCATAAACTGATGAAAGGATTGAGAAACTCGATTCTCGGCGGTTACGTGAAGGAATTTACGCAAGAATTCTACCGTAAATACGGCGGCGAAGGGAAATTTTAAGCGTTGAAAAGATTTAAAAACTTCGTTCTGCTGACGATTAAAGGAGTTATCTATGTTAAAAATTGAGAATTTGACGAAGACCTACGGGAATAAAAAAGCGGTGGACGGCTTGTCCCTGCATATTCGAAAAGGAGAGATTTACGGCTTTATTGGGCACAACGGCGCGGGGAAAACGACTACCCTCAAGGCTTGCTGTGGGATTTTGAACTTTGAGGAGGGGGATATTTTCGTCGATGGAGTTTCTATCAAGGAAAACCCGCTTGATTGTAAGGCGAAAATCGCCTACATTCCCGATAACCCCGATTTGTACGCGTTTATGTCGGGGATACAGTACCTTAATTTTGTGGCGGACGTTTTCAAAATTCCGTCTAACGTGCGCAAGGAGCGTATCCGAAAGTACGGGGATATTTTTGATTTGACGAAAGATTTGGCACAGTCCATTTCCGCCTACTCGCACGGTATGAAGCAAAAGCTCGCCATCATTTCCGCACTCATTCATGAGCCGAAGCTGATTTTGCTCGACGAGCCGTTTGTGGGGCTTGACCCGAAAGCGGCGCACTCGTTGAAAGAGCTTATGCGCGAGCTTTGCGATAGCGGCAGCGCGATTTTCTTCTCTACGCACGTACTCGAAGTCGCGGAAAAATTATGTGATAAAATCGCCATCATTAAGGATGGAAAATTGATAAAGCAAGGCACCGTGGACGAGGTGAAAGGAGATTCCGACCTCGAAAACGTATTCTTGGAACTCGTGGAGGCGGAGTAAAAAAAAATATGTTAAAGGCGCTATTAAAAAAACAGCTTTTAGAAAGTGTTTCCTTTCTATTCGTGGATGCGAAAAAGCAAAAGAAACGAGCGGGGAGCGCAGGATTTTGGCTTGCGTTAATGCTTTTCGCCGCACTCTTGTCCGTGTGTCTTCTTTTTTGGCACACGGGGGATATGCTTTGCGAGCCGCTTGTTGCAAGCGGTTTGACGTGGGTATATTTCGCCTTGATGGGACTGATTGCCGTCACGTTTAGTGTGATCGGCGGGATTTTTACGACCAAGGCAAAGCTGTACGAAGCCAAGGATAACGATTTCTTGCTCTCGATGCCCATTTCGCCGAAAGCGGTTTTGTTTGTGAGAATGGCGAGCTTATATCTTTTCTCGCTCTTCTTTTCTTCGGTGGTATTTTTGCCCGCAATCGCGCGGTATGCCACCCTTGTAAAACCGTCCGTTCCCGTAATTTTAGGACAAATTGCAATCAATTTCATTTTACCCTTCGGCGCGCTTGCGATTAGTTGTTTGCTTGGCTGGTTGATTGCGTGGGTGACTTCGAAAATCCCGTCCAAAAAATTGGTGTCAACCTTCTTTTCGATTGCCTTTTTGGTCGCGTATTTCGTTTTGTACAGCAAGACGAACAGCTATTTACAATACGTGATGGAGCATGGGGATAGACTCGGTGAAAACATTAAGAGTTATCTCTATCCGTTTTATCAACTCGCACTTGCTTGCTTGGGAAAATGGAGCGCATTCTTCCTTTTCGCGCTGCTATTCATCGGCATTTTCGCGGCGATTTATCTCTTAATTTCTTGCACCTATTTGCGTTTGATTATCGTGAATAAAGGTGCGCGAAAAGTGCAATATAAAGAAAGAACGCATAAGCAAAAATCCCTTGTTTCTACCCTTTTGAGAAAGGAGCTGAAAAGGTATTTTGATAACCCCATGGTCGCGTTGAATTGTTTTATAGGGGTATTTTTGGCGGTGGCGCTTCCGATTTTTGCCGCCTGCAATATGAAGCTGGTGCGCGCGCTTTCCAAGCCTGGATGGGAGGGCGGAATTACGCTCGTGCTTTGCGTGCTTTACGGCTTTATCGTCGGCTCGAATATTATTTCGGGCGTTTCCGTGTCCTTGGAGGGGGAAAATATTTGGATTTTGCAAACGAGCCCCGTTCCCACGAAGAAAATTCTGCTTGCAAAAGCCGTATTCCATTTCTTATGGACTGCACCGCTTGCCCTGCTTTCGGGCGTAGTACTTTGTGTACTTTTTAAGCTTGGAACGCTGTTTAGCGCGTTGCTTTTGGTTGCAATCCTTGCCTTTTCGGCGTTTTTCGCCGTTTTCGGCTTGTTTATCAATCTCAAAATGCCTAAACTGCATTGGACGAGTGAAATGGCGTGCGTAAAGCAAAGTTTTTCAGCGTTTTTGTCCCTTTTTTCGAGCTGGGCGCTTTGCGGACTTTTCGTAGGCGGTTTTTTCTGGTTTGGCAAATACCTGCCCGCTTGGGGATATTTGCTCGTGGGGATCGGTATTTTGCTCGTGTTGACGGCGGCGCTTGGCGTTTGGCTTGTCAAACGCGGCACGAAAATTTTTGAAAAGCTTTCTTAACATGAAAAAACGGTGAAAAATAAAAAAACTGCTTTTTCCGCTTGAAATTGCTTGCAAAAAAGGAAAAAAAAGGCTATCATATTAATACGAAAATATTAGGTTGCGAGAAGAAACGCAACGGTTAAGGAGAAAAATATGCTTTGGAATTTATTGACTAGCGCGGCTGAATCGGTTGTCGGCAGCGACAGCGAGGGTAAAGCGGCAGGTTGCGCAGGCGGATATGGGATTTGGATTATGGTCGGCATTTTTGCCGTAATCATGTTCGCAATGTCCTTTATGAGCAAGCGTTCGCAAAAGAAGAGACAGGAAGAAGTGATGAAAGAACATCAAGCCCTTCGTCCCGGTAATAAAGTGAAAACGATCGGCGGTATCTGCGGCGTTGTCGTAGAAATTTGCCCTGAAGACAATACTTTCGTTTTGGAAACGGGTACGGAAGCAAGCGGTAAGAGCTATCTCAAATTCGATATGCAGGCGATTTATATGTCCGACGCGCTTGCAACGCAAGAAGCTCCCGTAGAAGGAAGCGAAAATGAAGCGCCCGCTACGGAAGAACCGGTGTTCGAAGAAGGGGACGCGCCCGTCGCAGAAGAGACGGCAGAAGCACCCGCACAAGAAAAATCCGACGAAGAATAAGGCAAAATTATTCTAAAAAAAGACGCCTCCGCATACCATAAAGCGGAGGTGTTTTTTATGGAAAATTTGCAAAAAAACTCGGTGTTTTCGTTGATAAAAAGCGTGTTGTCCGCGCTTGCGCTTTCGTTGGTATTCGCGACAATTTTCGCGTTTGTGCTGCGCTTTACGTCTTTGCCCTATAAGGCGGTTTATCCTATCAATCAGGTCTTGAAAGGGTTGTCGCTTTGCGTGGGGGTACTTTTACATATCCGCGGGGAAAAGGGTTGGCTCAAAGGCGGACTTTGCGGGGTGCTGTTTACGGCGGTTTCCTATCTTGCGTTCTCGTCGATCGGTGGGAATTTTGCACTTTCGTGGCTGTTTTTTGCGGAACTGTTGATGACGGCGTTTATCGGTGCGGTAAGCGGTTCTTTGGCGGTAAACTTGCGCCGCGCGTAAAAAAATAGGGAAAAGGTCGGTAAAACTCGAAAAAAGATAAAAAAAGCGCTTGCAATTTCATGAAAAGTATATTATAATAAATACACAAAATCCTATAAACGAACTTTGGAGGACTTGATTATGATTAAAACGATTGCGAAACCCGCAGATAAGAAAGTGACCGCTTGCGGCGAATGCAGAAGCACCTGTCAATCCGCTTGCAAAACGAGCTGCACGGTAGGGAACCAATCCTGCGAAAGAATCACGCGTGAAGAAAAAATCGAACGCAGATAATTTACAGTTTGTTCGTTTCAACTTAACGTAATCAAAACGGCGTATTGGATCAGTACGCCGTTTTTGACCGATTTAAGGAGGATATTTATCCCTTGATACACGTATTTAACTATAGAGACAAAAATTATATTTACGACGTGGGAAGCGGCTCTTTGCATGAGTGCGACACGCCCACCGCCGACTATTTGAAAGCCAAGGAAGAAGGACAAGCCGTCGACATCACCTATTTGTCCGACGAGCAAATTAAAGAAATTCTTTCCGACGTGGAAGGGCTCAAAGCGCAGGGCTTGCTTTTCAAGGAAGAAGTGAAATCGTATCCGATGAAAAGCAACGAAGTAAAAGCGCTTTGTATCCACATTTGCCACGATTGTAATTTCCGCTGCCGCTACTGTTTTGCCGACGAGGGCGCGTACCACTCCAAGCGCGAGAGCATGAGCTTGGAAACTGCGAAAAAAGCGGTCGATTTTCTCATTCAAAACAGCGGTAAGAGAAAGGTCTTGGAAATGGACTTTTTCGGCGGCGAACCCTTGATGAATTTTGACGTATTGAAAGCGACGGTCGCTTACGCGAAAGAGCAAGGCGAAAAGGCGGGCAAGAAATTCTTGTTTACAACGACGACGAACGCGCTCCTTTTGACGGACGAAGTGATTGAATTTTTTAATGCGGAAATGGAAAACGTGGTGCTTTCGCTCGACGGTAGAAAGGAGATCCACGACGCGATCCGCAAGACGCCCAACGGCAAAGGTACGTTCGATCTCATTATCGGCAAGATTAAAAAATTCATTTCCTTGCGCGGCGATAAGAGCTATTACGTGCGCGGTACGTTCACGGCGAAAAATCTCGATTTTTCGAAAGACGTTTTGTTCATTGCCGACCAAGGGGTAGATTCTATTTCGATGGAACCTGTCGTGACGGATATTCAGGACTTGCAAATCCGCGAAGAACACTTGGACGAAATCAGCAAAGAATACGAAAATCTTTGTGAGGCGTACTTGGAAAGACACGCCAAGGGCGAAGGCTTTAATTTCTTCCATTTCAATATCGACTTGGAGGGCGGTCCTTGTCTTTCTAAGCGAGTTTCGGCGTGCGGTGCAGGCAACGAATATTTCTCGGTGACCCCGAACGGCGACTTGTATCCCTGCCATCAATTCGCAGGCAACGAGAAGTTCCGCATGGGTAGCGTGTACGAGGGGATTACCCGTAACGACACGAGAGAGCTTTTCAAAAATTCCTGTCTTTTCACGAGAAAGAAATGCGAAGATTGCTTTGCAAAATTCATTTGTTCGGGCGGTTGCAGCGCAAACAACTATAATTTCAACGGCGATATCAACGAGCCCTACGAAGTGACCTGCGCGATGATGAAAAAGCGTGTGGAATGCGCGATGCATATTCTTGCGGAAAAGAAATTGCTCGCAGAAAACAAATAAAAGCAAAAAAATAGGAAAAAATCGCTAAAAAAAGCGGTTTTTTTCTATGAAAAAAGAAAAAAATCGTATATCCACGCATTTATGACTTGACTATACGGTTAAAAATAAGCTATAATAACAAGGTACATTGTTCACGGGGCTACGCCCCGAAACACAACAGGAGGCTATACATGGGCAAGAAAAAATCGGTGGTATTAACAGCATTGATTACCATCGTAATCGTCGTATTATGCGCGATCATAGCTTTCCCCGTATTCACGATTCCCGGCTCGAACGGCGTGAAGAAGTGGAATCCTACGGTCTTGCAATATGACTTGGGCACGGATTTCGGCGGTGGGTACTACACCTACTACTATCCTAACGGCGTAATGACCGAAGTCGACTATGAGGAAAATCTTCTTAGCGGCGACATCGAAGCGGACGATTACGTTCGTTACGGGAATACCGATTTCTATCTCTCGACGGATGAAGACTTGAAAGTCGTTTCCGAAGCGGAAGGGGAAAACGGGGCAATCGAATACGTATTAAACGAAGATTTCCAAGCGGCGTTTAACGAAGCGGCTAAGCAGGTAAAATCCCGTTTGGCAAAGAAAGGCTTCACGGAATACCGTGTGTCGATCGTAGACGGCGTTGCGCTTCGCGTGGAAGTTCCCAATTCCGAAAACATGGAAAACATCGACGCAGAAACGAATGCGTCGCAGGTACTTTCGCTTTTTGCGAACGTTGGTAAACTTTCTTTCCAAAAGAACGGTGAAACGGTCAGCGAACTTAAGGAAGAAGGCGTAGATATCAACGATATCATCAAGAGCGTTAGTGCAAAGACCAAGTACGAAATGTCTTACTTGAAGATGAATTTCACCTCTTTGGGTAAGGATATGCTGAAAACGTTCAAATCGGAAAGCTCTTCGGGCAACGGTAGTGCTTCGACGATCGATCTCGTTTTGGAAAACGGCACGGGCGTACACAAGCTTTTGTCTATTCAATCGGGACACATCAACGATAGCAACAACGTTGAAATCGTACCCGGTACTACGGAAGAAGGAGAAATCCGTTACGTAGAAACCCTTTCTCTTTTGCTGAACTCCCTTATGGCTGACGGCGAAATTTTGATCGGGGAAAGCGACGTTCAATTTGCATTCCAAGACGTAAACAGCCAAACGGACGTTTATAAATTTGCGCCCGTATATAGAAGCAACGCGTTGAATATGCTCTTTATTGCAGTCGGCGTTACCTTGCTCGTATTGCTCGTTTTGGCAATCGTGAAGATGGGCGGTTTCGGCGTAGTGAACCTTTTCACGACGCTCACCTATTTCGTTATCACGACGTTCTGTTTCGCATTTATCACGAAAGGCGTTTTGGTCGTAACGATGGGCACGGCGCTTATGTTCCTTTTGGGGCTTGCGCTCACCAACGTATTCCAAGCACGTTTGTACGCGGCTATTAAAGCGGAATTCGCGCTCGGTAAAACGGTGGAATCGTCTATCAAGGGCGGTTATAAGAAGACTTTCTGGGGGATGCTTGATACCTACGCGGTGCTCCTTATCGGCGCTGTAGCGGCGTTGCTCGGCGTCGCAGGCTTGCACATGCTCGCAATCCAAGCGCTTATCTGCGTACTCACGGGTGCGTTCTGCAATTTGCTTTGGGGGCGCGCGTTGAACGTGATTTTGATGTCCGCAAGCAAGAACAAATATAAATTCTACCGCTTTGTAAGGGAGGATGACGACGATGAGTAAGTTTTTGACGAAATCTGTAAAGAAAGTAACCCTTCTCTCCGTGATTCTCGCTATTATCCTTGCGGCGGCGATTGTAGTAGGCACGCTTTTCGGCTTCAATAAAGACGCTACGGTCAAGAGCAACCAAACGGTGACCATTTCCACGTACAAGCATAACGAAGCATATCTTGACGATATCAAGAGCGACTGCGAAGATATCTTCGAAGATAAGGTTCTTTACGAAATGGAAAGCACCGTGTTGTTTGAAGACATCAATGAACACGTATACGTGTTCTCGGCAGATGCGGACTTGGAAGAAACCGTAGCTGCATTGAAAGCGCATTTCGAAGCAAGAAAGAATGATTCGAGCGACGAATTGTGTATTAATGACGTCGTAGTCAACATTACGTGGCATAAAGAAAGCAACGTTAGCTATCTTGCAAACGGCTACGTATCTCGCGCAATCATCGCAAGCGTTATCTTTGCAATCCTTGCATTCGTTTACGTGACGCTTCGTTTCAGAAGATGGGATATGGGCTTGCTCGTTGCACTTGCTATTGCACTCGGCATCGGTTTCACGACCGCGCTTATCGCGCTCGTTCGTATTCCCGTTACGGCGTCGACCGTTTATGCGGTTGTAGGCGCTGGCTTGCTCTCCGCAATTACGGCGATTATGACCTTGCATAGAGTTCGTTTGGCTTCGAAAGAAGAAGACGCGAAAAATAAATCCGCGGAAGAAATCGTGGTAAGCTCGATTGCTTGGAAAGAAATCGTTTCCCTTTGCGCAATCGTCGCAATCGCGACCGTTCTTGTCGGTGTACTCGTTGGTAAAGCGGGTATTTGGTTTGCGCTTAGCGCGCTTATAGGTATCGTTGTATCGGCGTTTGTCGGTATCCTTTATCTGCCTGCAGTATGCGTTCCCTTGAAAGGCGCGGTTGACGCGAAAATCGCGGACAAGACCGTTCGTTATAAGGGTGCGGAAAAGACGTCTACTAAAGTAAAGAAAGCGGCGAAGAAAGAAGAAGTCGCAGCAGAAGAAGAAGTGGTTGAAGAAGCTCCTGTGGAAGAACCCGTTGAAGAAACGGAAGACACCGTAGAAGAAGTTTCCGTAGAAGAAACGACGGAAGAAGAAAACAACGACTAATTTTATAAACGAAACGAAGGGCAGGATGGGGGAAATACTCTTCCTGCCCGATTTTTAGATAAGGAAATTTTATGAAAAAAATCGTCCCCGAATACTCTTTTTCGGAAGAACAATTAAATACGATTGCCCTTCTCGCGAAAGAAACGGGGCTGACGCAGCAAATCACGCGGATTTTGTACGCGCGTGGGATTGACAACGCGCAAAAGATTCGGCGTTTCATGCACCCGTCGGAGAAAAATTTCCTTTCCCCTTTCTTAATGAAAGGAATGCGCGAGGCGGTGGAGCTCATTACGCAAGCCCGCGACGAGGGCAGGACGGTCGTCGTGTTCGGCGATTACGACGCGGACGGCATTTGCGCGTCGGCGATTATGTATCACGCGTTGCGCGATTTTGGAATCGAAGCGCACGTGTACGTGCCCGAGCGCGTAGATGGCTACGGACTTTCCGAAGAAGCTATCGACCGCATTTTTGAAGACTGCAATCCCGAACTGTTTATCACGGTAGACTGCGGGATTTCCTGCGCAAAAGAAGCGCAGTACATTTACGAGCTTGGTTCGGACGTAATTGTGACCGATCACCATGAACTCCCCGAAATTTTGCCCGACTGTATCATTGTCAATCCCAAACTCCAAGATGATTATCCTTACGATAATCTTTGCGGTGCAGGGGTGGCGTTCAAGCTTGCCTGCGCGTTGATTGGAGAAAAGGCGTATCAGTATCTTGACTTTGCAACGCTTGCGACGGTGGCGGACAGCGTGCCGCTTTTGGGTGAAAACCGCGACATCGTGACGGAAGGGCTGAAGCTTTTCAATCACAAGCTCCGTCCTTGCTTTTCTCAGCTTTTAGGAAAAGTGTATGACGGTATTACGGCGCAGAACTTGGCGTTCAACATCGCGCCGCGCGTGAATGCAGCGGGAAGAATGGGGGACGCGCAAGCGGCGTTCCAGCTCTTTATTTCCGAAAAGGAATCGGAAATTTACGAGCTTTCGACGAAGCTTTGTCTATACAACACCGAACGGCAAAAATGCTGTGACGAGCTCTACCTTTCCGCGAAGCAAAAACTTAGAGAAAAGGGTGCTTACGGAAACGTAATTATGCTTTCCGACGAGAGTTGGAATACGGGCTTTGTCGGGATTGTAGCGGCGAGAATTGCGGAAGAATACAACCGTCCCACCCTCCTTTTCGTCCACCACGGCGATATGCTCAAAGGCAGCGCGAGAAGCATAGAGAGCGTGAACATTTTCACGGCGCTGAAAAATTGCTCGGAATACATCGAGGAATTCGGCGGACACGCGCAAGCGGCGGGGATTAATATTCGCGTGGATAAATTTGAAGATTTAGAACGCGCATTAAACGAAGAAATCGGCAGAACGTACACGAAAGCGGACTTTGAACAAATCATTCCCGTCAGTGAAGAAATCGACGGATTCGTAAACGAAAAATTCGCGCGTGAACTCAATCAAATGGAGCCTTACGGCGTAGGGCATAGAAGACCGCTTTTTGCTATTTCGGCGGGGGCATGTACGGCTCGACCGGTCAAAGCGATGTCGCCGCACCTGTCGGTTAAAAGCGATTATTTAGAACTTATGTACTTCTCGGGCGCGAAGAATTTAAAAATCATCGAAAGCGACGTGAAGAAGCATTTCGTTTTTGAAATTATGCTCTCGAAATTTAGGGGAAGGGAAACGATAAAAGGCTACGTCCGTGATCTTTTATATGACGGACGGACGGGCAGAAGCGCGGCGGAAAGCATTTTTGCAAACGCAATGGCGCGCGCACATAACGAAGGCGTCGGCGTTTATCCCGAAGAATTATCCATGGCGGAAACGGTGTCGTTTATCAAGGAAAAACAAGCCGAATGTGCGTACGGGCTTTGCTTGATCGCTTCGGATAGAAGAACGCTCCGCGCCTATGAAGGGTTGGAGGAGTTTGGCTGCGACTTGTTTTATCCCTCGTCGAGAAACCTTTCCAATACGCTTATCGTATCCCCCGCGCCGGACGCGGATTTATCGGGCTTTAAGGATATCGTGTTCTTGGATATGCCGTCCGATTTTAATATTCCGACCATAGCGGACAAGAACGTGTACGTAAACCGCGATATTTGCGGTTATAAAATGTTTGAAGGCTTGGACGTACAGCGCGAAAGCTTGCTCGCGATTTTCTCGGCGCTTCGCCGTGAAGTCAACAGCCTGCGCGGTCAAACCGCGGAAGAGCTTGCCTTTTCTTGTAATGCGCTCGGCTTTGATATGCGAGAATTCATCTTCGCGATCAACGTTTTTGAGGAGCTTGGACTCTTATCCTTTGCGGACGGTAGATTGACGATTTATCGCGGGATTAGAGTGGAATTGAGCGATTCTAAAATTTATCAAAAAGTTTGTTTTTTAAAGGAAAACTGACGGTTAAAAGTAAAACTTTTAAAAATAGATTGGAGTAATCGGTATGGAAAGCACGTTGAAAAAAATTGAAGAATTGTATGACGAAGAAGAGAGGTTGTTGCTGAGAAAGGCATACGACTACGCTCAAGCTGCGCATGCCAACCAAAAACGCGCTTCCGGAGAGCCGTATTTTATCCACCCTTGCGCCGTTGCGGAAATTTTGATGAACTTGGGTTTGGATAAAGCGACGATTGCCGCCGCGCTTTTGCACGACGTCATCGAGGATACCGATTCCACGGCGGAGGATATCCGCAAAGAGTTCGGCGAAGAAGTGCTGAACTTGGTTAGCGGCGTTACCAAGCTTGAAAAAATCGTGTTTAAGTCCAAAGAGGACGAAAATGCGGAGAATTTCCGTAAAATTTTCGTTGCGATGGCAAAGGACGTGCGCGTCATCATCATCAAGCTTGCCGATAGATTGCATAATATGCGGTCTTTGAACTTCCTTTCGCAGGAACGCCAGCAGCGTATGGCGAACGAAACGCTCGATATCTACGCGCCTTTGGCTGGCCGACTCGGCGTTTCGCAAATCAAGTGCGAACTCGAGGACTTGTGCTTGAAATATCTCGACCCTGAGTCCTACGAATACCTTTTATATAACGTGCGCGAGCGCTTGTCCGAGCGCAAGGAATTTGTCAACGGTATCGTGGAAGAAATCCGCGAGCTCGTGGCGCGCGATAAGGTAGAGGGCGAGGTTTTCGGTAGACCCAAGCATTTCTATTCCATCTATAAAAAGATGAAAAACAAGGGTAAGACCTTGGATCAAATTTACGATTTGTCGGCTGTCCGCGTTATCGTGAAAGATATCAATCAATGCTACACGGTGCTTGGGCGTATTCACGAGAAATGGAAGCCTATTCCCGGACGCATTAAAGATTATATCGCCACGCCGAAGCCGAATAAATATCAGTCCTTGCATACAACGGTGATGACGAAATACGGTCAACCCGTAGAAATTCAAATCCGTACGGAAGAAATGCACCGCGTAGCGGAATTCGGTATCGCGGCGCATTGGAAATATAAGGAAGGCAAGACGGAAGAAGAAAACAGCAACTTTGAAAACCGTCTTACTTGGCTTCGTGAAGTAATGGAATGGCAGGGAGATTTAAAGGACTCCAAGGAATTTATTTCCGCTTTAAAGACCGAGCTTTACAGTCACGAGCTTTTGGTATTCACGCCGCGAGGGAAAGTCATTTCCCTGCCCCCTGAAGCGACCCCCGTCGATTTCGCATACGCGATTCACTCGGAAGTCGGTAACCATTGCACGGGCGCGCGCGTCAATTCTAAAATCGTACCCCTTTCCACAACCCTTGAAGTGGGGGACGTAGTCGAAATTATTACTTCGCCTAACTCCAAAGGCCCTTCGCGCGACTGGTTGAAATTCATCAAATCGTCGAGCGCGAAAGCGAAGATTCGAAACTTTTATAAGAACGAGTTAAAGGAAGAAAATATCCGCGTCGGGCAGTTGAAGCTCGAAGAAGAAGCAAAGAAGAAAGGGTATTCCCTTTCCACGATTTTGACGCCTGAAAGCTTCAAGCGCATTTGCGAGAGATTCTCTTTCAATGAACAGGAAGAAATGTTCGCCGCGGTTGGCTACGGCTCGATTTCCGTCAACCAAATCCTTTTCAAACTCATCGATTTTTACCGAAAGGAAGTACCCATGGCTTCGTTCGACGTCCATACGGGCGGCGGAAACCGCAATACGGGCGGCGTACTTGTCAACGGTCAAGCGGGCATGCTCGTACGCTTTGCAGGCTGCTGTTCGCCTGTCCCCGGGGATCAAATCGTGGGCTACACCTCGCGCGGGCGCGGCGTTGTTATTCATAGAAGCGACTGCTCTAACGTCAAAGGCATGGAAAGCAATCGTTTGCTCCCTGCGTCTTGGCAAATTGAAGCGGGCGGGAAGCAACGCTTCAACGCGAATATTGCTATTCGCGCGACCGATCAAGGCGCGGCGTTGTCCGTTCTTTCCTTTGTCGTTGCTGATTTGAAGCTTTCGATTACGGCGGTCAACGGTAGAATTGATAAAAACCAAGACGCGATTTTGGAAGCTTCTATTTCCTTGGCGGATATTTCCGATATCGACTTGTTGATTAAGAAGATGCAGGCGGATAAGCGTATTTACGACGTCCACCGTATCACTTCCCTTTCGTAAACTATGGAAATTATAACGATTTATCCGCGCGGCTTTGGCGCGAACACATACGCTGTTACTGTAGACGGTCAAACGGCGATTGTGATCGACCCCTCTCAGCCGCGCGTAGAAAGTGAACTCATCAAGCGCGGGTTAAAAGCGACGCACGTCCTTTTAACCCATTGTCATTTCGACCACGTCGGCGGCGTTTCCGTATTACAGGAAAGCGGCGCGAAAGTGTTATGCTCGGCGGAGGAAAAGGGGCTTATCGCCACGGAAGCGGATTTGTTTTCCCTGTTCGGTGCGCCGCGTAAGCATTATGCCGTAGACGAAATTTTCTACGACGGCGAAGAAAAATCGCTTGGCGATTTCACGGTAAAAATGCTGCTCACTCCCGGGCATACGAAAGGGAGCTGTTGCTATCTTTTTACGGAAAAGGACGGGAGCAGGGCTTTGTTCACGGGGGATACGCTCTTTAACGGAAGTATCGGCAGAACGGATTTTCCGACGGGGAATATCGGGCAAATGCGGGAAAGCTTGCGCAAGCTTTGTAAGCTCGACGGTGATTTAGCCGTTTATCCCGGGCACAACGACGAAACGACGATTGACAATGAAAAAAGAACGAATCCGTTCATTTTAGACTTAGAATAAGGCGGTTTTATGTTTACGACCGATTGCAAATTTTTAGAAAACGAGCTTCTTGACGTTGTGCGTTTATTCAAGCGCCGACCGCAAAGCATTACGCACTCTTTTGCTTTTGAAGGGGGCGTTTTTTCTAATGCTTTTGTCATAGACGGCTTGGAATATTCCTATCAAGATAGGGGGCAGATATGCGATGAACTCGAGTTTAAGAGATTGGAACGCCGCTTTGCCAAGCTCCGTCTTTATGGGATTTTGAGCGATTTATACGGGGAAAATATGCCTTGGGGAGCGCTTACCGGTATCCGTCCGACTAAGCTTGCTTACGGCGAAATAGAAAAGGGCAGGGATTTTCACGAGCTTTTCCGCTTAATGCGAGTGAAAGAAGAAAACATCCGTCTTGTCGCGGAAATTTTAAAAACGCAGGAAGGAATTTACGAGAAAAAGGACGGAAACACCGATTTGTTCGTGTCTATTCCCTTTTGCCCGACCAAGTGCGCGTACTGTTCCTTTATTACCGCGCCGATTGATAAGACCCGCCATTTCTTGCCGACATATCTTGACTGCTTAAACAAAGAATTGCAAGCGGCGAAAGAGAGCGTTGGCAATTTGCGCAGCGTGTATATCGGAGGCGGTACGCCTTTTGCCTTGGACGCGCTCGATTTAAAAAAGGTGTTGGACGGGATAAATCCTATCTTCAAGGGGCTCAATCCAAACGCGGAATACACGGTGGAAGCGGGCAGACCCGACGTTTTTACGGAAGAAAAACTCGCCCTTTTAAAAGACTACGGCGTAACGAGAATTTGTATCAATCCGCAAAGCTTTTCGGACGAAACTTTGCAAAAAATCGGTAGAAAACACACGGAAAAGGACATATATCGTGCGTTTGAAATGAGTGAGAAATATGATTTCGATATTAACGTCGATCTGATTGCGGGCTTGGCGGACGAGCGTGTGGAAACGTTTGTGAAGAGCGTGGAAAAAGCGGTTGAAACGGGCGCGGACAATATCACGGTGCATTGTCTTTCCTTGAAGTCGGGCGCGAAGCTCAAAGAGGAAACGGACTACCTTGAAAACGATTTCATCTCGGACATGGTCGCCTCGTCAAGAGAAATTTTGAGTAAAAACGGGTATGCGCCCTATTATATGTACCGTCAAAAATACCAAGTGGGGAATAACGAAAACGTGGGCTGGACGAAAAAGGGCAAGGCATGCGTTTACAATATCGACATCATGGAAGAAACGGCGGATAACCTTGCGGTCGGTGCGAACGCGGTGTCTAAGCGCGTATTTAACGGTAAAGGTTTAATCACACGGTTTGCTTCGCAAAAGGATTTGCCCACATATATCGCGCACGTGGACGATATTATTATGAAAAAACGCGAATTTTTTGCATAAAACGCAAAGAAATCGTAAAAATTCGTACGTTTTTGTTTTACATTCTTGAAAGAATGTGGTAGAATAATACTAACGGCTGTCTGGGCGGAGCGATTCTCCACGACCTGCTCGGCGGTACGAATAACAGTTTCCATATAGGAGGATAAAGAACATGGAAAAGAAAGAAATCATTGCGCAGTATGCAACCCACGAAGGCGACACCGGTTCGCCCGAAGTACAAATCGCTCTTTTGACGAAGAGAATCAACCACTTGAACGAACACCTCAAGGCGCACAAGCAGGATAACCATTCCCGCCGCGGTCTTTTGAAGATGGTAGGTAAGCGTCGTGGTCTTCTCGACTATTTGAAAGCGAAAGATATCGAAAGATACAGAGCGATCATCGAAGCGTTGGGTCTTAGAAAATAATGCAAGCACGAAAGGGCGGGTTGTTTTAACTCGCCCTTTTTTGCGAGTATGGCGCAAGGGGAAAGGCAATAATGCGGACAAGCTTTTGGCATGAAGCGGACTCCGCTCGTAAATCCGACTCGTTCGGCTGAACGAATCTCGGACAAGAACAAAAAAAGAATTTGAGACAAAAGGAGTAAGAAACACTATGCCAGATTTAAGCAATTACAAAGTATTTAAAACAGACTATGCCGGCAAAGAACTTATCGTTGAAATCGGTAAGTACGCGGAACAAGCGAACGGCGCTTGTATGGTACGCTGCGGCGAAACCGCGGTGCACGTTTCCGTATGTATGTCGGAAAGCGCAAGAGAAGGAATGGACTTCTTCCCCCTCTCCGTTGACTATGAAGAAAAGATGTTCGCCGTAGGTAAAATTCCCGGCGGTTTCAAAAAGCGCGAAGGCAGAGCGTCGGATAAGGCGATTTTGACGAGCCGTCTTATCGATAGACCTATCCGTCCTTTGTTCCCGAAGGGAATCTTCAACGACGTTGTTGTAACGGCGACGGCACTTTCGGTTGATCCTGACATTTCGCCCGAACCCCTTGCAATGATCGGTTCGTCCGTTGCGCTTTCGGTATCCGATATTCCTTGGGCTGGTCCTACGGGTTCGGTAGTCGTTGGTATGGTAGACGGTAAATACCTCATCAACCCCAACGTTGAAGAAAGAGCAAAGAGCGCGATTCATTTGAACCTTGCAGGGACGAAAGACGCGATTCTTATGATCGAAGCTGGCGCGAACGAAGTTACGGACGCGGAAATGGTTGGCGCGATCATGTACGGTCACGAAGAAATCAAGAAAATCTGCGCTTGGATCGAAGAAGAAATCGTTCCCGCAGCAGGCAAGGCGAAAAAGGAAATGGAATTCTACCATATTCCCGAAGACCTCGATGCGGCGGTAAAGGCTTACGGCTACGACAAGCTCTATGCCGCGCTCGATACGTTCGACCGTCAAGAAAGACAAGCAAAACAAGCGGCTGCGGAAGCGGAAATCGTAGAACACTTCTCCGAAATCTATCCCGACCAAATTCGTGAAGTGAAAGACTCCATCTACTACATCGTTAAGGGCATCGTTCGCGCGAAGATTTTCGACGGCGTTCGTCCCGACGGCAGAAAGCTCACCGAAGTTCGTCCCATTTGGTGCGAACACGGCATTCTTCCCAGAGTACACGGTTCGGCAGTATTTACCCGCGGTCAAACGCAAGCTTTGACGACCTGTACCCTCGGTATGCTCGGCGAAGCGCAAAGAATGGAAGGTCTTGACGAGGAAGAAGAAAAGAGATATATGCACCAGTACAACTTCCCTGGCTACTGCACGGGCGAAGCAAAGGCTTTAAGAAGCCCTGGCCGTCGTGAAATCGGTCACGGTGCGCTTGCTGAACGCGCGCTCGTTCCCGTAATTCCCGATCCCTCCGTATTCCCTTACGCAATCCGCGTGGTATCGGACATCTATTCGTCCAACGGTTCGTCTTCAATGGCGTCCGTTTGCGGCTCGACGATGGCGCATATGGACGCAGGTGTTCCCATCACCGCGCCCGTAGCAGGCTGCGCAATGGGTCTTGTTAAAGACGCGGAAACTGGCAAGTACGTTATCATGACCGATATCCAAGGTCTTGAAGACTTCCTTGGCGATATGGACTTTAAGGTAGCAGGTACGGATAAGGGTATCACGGCTATCCAAATGGATATCAAAATCAAGGGCATTTCCGAACAAATCATGCTCGACGCAATCGCGCAAGCACAAGAAGCGAGAAAGCATATTTTGGGCAAGATGCTCGAATGCATTCCTGCAGTTAGTGAAGAGCTTTCCGTTTACGCACCTAAGATCGTTACCTTCAAAATCAACCCTGAAAAGATCGGCGACGTTGTTGGTAAGCAGGGTAAAGTTATCAACAAGATCATTGAACAAACGGGCACGAAGATTGACATCGAAGAAGACGGTACGGTATGCGTTGCATGCTTTGGCGACGTTGCGAACGCGAAACGAGCGCAAGCAATCGTTGAATCGATTGCGCACGATCCCGAAGTCGGTGATATGTTTGTAGGCGTTGTTGTTCGTATTCTTTCCGACAAGTTCGCATTCGTAGAATTCGCACCCGGTAAGGACGGCGCTATCCATATCTCCAAACTTTCCGATAAGAGAGTATCGAAGATTGAAGACGTTGTCAACGTTGGTGACAAGGTAAAAGTGGAAATCATTAAGATTACCGAAAAGGGCATCGATTTGAAACTTCTTGAAAAAATGGACTAATATGTAAGTTGAGCAACGCCCCGACCGTTACAGTCGGGGCGTTATTTTTTAAGGCAATATTATTTTTATATTGACAAACTTTTCCCGATATAGTATAATGAATAGGTAGAGGTAAAGATATGTCTAAATATTCGATAGTTGTACCTGCTTACAACGAAGAAAAAAGCTTGCGACTTTTCTATGACGCAGTAACGCCGATGATGGAAAGTTTGAAGGAAGAATATGAGCTGATTTTCGTAAACGACGGCAGCATGGACGCGACGAAAGAGATTTTGAAGGGGCTTGCAGCGCAAGACAAGCGCGTAAAAGTCTGCTCTTTTTCGAGAAATTTCGGTCAGCAAGCGGCGCTTCTTTGCGGCATGGAAGCCGCAAGCGGCGATGCGGTGATTGCCATGGACGCGGACTTACAAGACCCGCCCGAAGTCGCGCTGGAAATGATTGAGAAATGGAAGAAAGGCTACGAAGTCGTGCACGGCACGCGCAAAAAGCGTAAGGGCGAAACGGCGTTTAAAAAAGGCACGGCAAAGCTTTTCTACGGCTTCACTCGTAAAATCACGGGCATGGATATTCAACGCGATAGCGGTGATTTCAAGCTCTATGATAGAAAAGTGGTGGACGTGCTCTTGAAAATGGGCGAACACGATAGATTGCTTCGCGCACAAGTCGCATGGGTAGGATTTAAGCAAACCTGTGTGGAATTTTCTCGCCCTGAGCGCATTGCGGGGGAATCGCACTACACCGTAAAAAAAATGCTCAAGCTTGCGGAAGCGGGGATTTTCCCGAACACCGATTACACGCTTACCCTCCCGATTAAGCTCGGGCTTTTGCTTGGATTTTTATCGCTTGCGTGTTTTATTACGTTCATTGTATTGACCTGCTGTAATATCTTTTTCGGCGGGCTTATCGCTTGGTTATTCCCTACCGTGTCCGCGTTGAGCGGGGTTATCCTCGTTTGTATGGGGCTTTCGAATATCCACACAAGCATGATTTACAAGGAAGTGCAAAACCGTCCGAAATACATCGTTTCCGAACGGTACAATTTTGATGAATAGGAAATAATGCAAAAAAGCCCATCGGGCTTTTTTTATTTGTCTAAATCCAAATGATACATTTCAAAAACCAGTCGACCGCCGATTTTAAAACCGCATTCGTAGGCGCAATCGACCTCAAAAGCCCAGCAGGAATCTTTTAATTCTTCAAATTTATCGAAAAGTATTTTTTGGTCAGGGGAAAGTGTTTTAAGGAAAGAATCAACTACATTCGCGAGTTTTTTGTGCCGTTCTTTTTGCTCTAGGTCTTGCGAGCATTTTTTCTCAAACATTTTATTGTGCAATAAAGTCAAAATAATCGATTCCATAGTTTCCTCCTTTATATAATAAATTATATCAGTAACATCTTGCTAAGTCAAGTATTTTTAGTAAGATTTTGCTAAAATGTAAAAGAGGAAAGTGTATATATGTACGGAGAACAAATTAAAAATTGGAGAAAACAACATAATTTATCGCAGGACAAATTATCCAAAGCAACGGGAATACCGCAAAA
>JAFTQI010000035.1 GCA_017462825.1 Clostridia bacterium
ATGTAGTTGTTAGTCTTTGACTAAAACAAAAAAGTTGTATGTATGCTGCGGAAACGCAGAGTATATAACCATAGCGGTGACGATGGCAAAGAGGATCCACCTGTTCCCATTCCGAACACAGAAGTTAAGCTCTTTTACGCCGAAAGTACTTACGGTTAACCGTTGGGAGGATAGGTAGCCGCCGCTTTTCAATAGCCCCGTTCGCAAGAACGGGGCGTATTCTTTTGTTTGATGAAGTTATGCTTTGTAAAAAGCTCTAAAAAGGAAAAATGGGCGCACCATGTACGCGTTGAAATTAAAAAGGTCGAAATTCTAACGTTAGAATTTCGACCTTTCTACACATAAAATTTCATTCGCATCTAAATCTAGCTCTGTACAAATTCTCGAAAGGGTATCTAATGCAGGCATGCTGCGACCTGTGATATAATGAGAAATCATAGATTGGTTGACACTAATTCGTTTTGCGAGTTCTTCTTGGGTGATAGTTCTCTGTTTTAATGCTTCCGCAAATTCTTATTTGATAACGCCTTTTTTGATGATAACGTTGGCGTAAATTGCGCCTTCGCCCGTCGCGATGACGGCATAAGCTTTCTTCGCCCTTTCGTAAAATTCGAAGCGTTCCAAGTTTCCTGCGCGAAGATTATCGTCGTGTTTTTTCGCGATTGCGAAATACTTATCCCAAATCGTGGGCGTGGGGTCGCCGTTTGTTGTTTGCATTAAAAGCAAGTTTTCTTGCGCATAGGTATCAAGGGGAATCAAAGAGAGTACGGCATCGAGAATGTCTTCACCGCCGTGACCGTCGGCACGCACAACTCTTTGTCCGCACGTTTCCGCAGGGAAATTCCCGTCGGCAATAACAATTTCGTCGCCGTGACCCATTTCGCAAAGAATTTTCAAAAGCTCGGGGCTTATGATTTTCGGTATATTTTTAAGCATAATATTTTACTCCTTTTTCTTTTTAATAAGTGTAGCATATTTTCTATGGAAAGTCAATATTCCCTCACAAAAAACCTTTAAATTTGAAGGTTTTTCCTTGTTCCCCCTTGTCAAAGGGCGTAATTTATGGTACAATAATAGGCAAATAAAAGTTTAAAGAGAAGTTTATGAAATTTATCCATTTATCCGATTTGCATATTGGAAAACGAGTCAACGAGTTTTCAATGCTCGAGGACCAAGAATATATCTTGGCAAAAATCTTGCAGGTTATCGACGAAGAAATGCCAAACGGCGTGATTATCGCAGGGGACGTCTATGATAAGAGTGTGCCGTCCGCGGAAGCCGTGCGCCTTTTTGACGATTTTTTGTATCGACTTGCAAAACGCAAAATGCCGACCTTTATCATCAGCGGCAACCACGATTCTCCCGAAAGAATCGCTTTCGGCTCACGTATTATGGGGAGCAGCGGTATTCATCTTTCGCCCGTTTATAACGGCGCGGTCGAGCCGATTGTTTTACAAGACGAATACGGCGAAGTTTGCTTATATATGTTGCCCTTTATCAAGCCTGCACACGTCCGTAGATTTTATGAGAATGAAGAATTCAACTCGTACACGGGTGCTATGTCCGTGGCAATTCAGCATATGCACGTGGACGAAACGAAGCGCAACGTCCTTATTACCCATCAATTCGTGACAGGTGCGGCGAGAACGGATTCGGAGGAAGTATCGGTCGGCGGTTCGGATAACGTAGACGCGGGCGTTTTCGCGCCTTTTGATTACGTTGCGCTTGGGCATATCCACCGTCCGCAAAATTGCGGTGCCGTGCGTATCCGCTATTGCGGTACGCCGCTTAAATACTCTTTTTCAGAAGCGAAGGATAAAAAGTCGGTCACGGTGGTGGAGTTGGGCAAAAAAGGAGAGTTGGCGGTGCGTGAAATTCCGCTTATACCTAAGCGCGAAATGTGTGAAATTAAGGGCAAATATGCGGAGTTGACCCTTAAAAGTTATTATGAAAACACCACGTATACGGACGATTATATGCATATCACGCTTACGGACGAGGAGGATGTGCCCGACGCGATCGGAAAGCTTCGCGCCGTATATAAAAACCTTATGAAGCTAGACTACGACAATACGCGTACACGTACGCAATCGCAAATCACGGGTGTGCAGGACGTGGAAACAAAGAGTCCTATCGAACTTTTTGGCGAGTTTTACGAAACGCAAAACGGTCAGGAAATGACCGAGGAACAGCAGTCGTTTGTTTGTGATTTAATAGAAAAGATTTGGGGGAATGACGCATGAGACCGTTAAAACTCATTTTATCCGCATTTGGACCGTATGCCGATCGGACGGAATTGGATTTTGAAAAGCTGGGTGAAAACGGCTTATATTTGATTACGGGGGATACGGGCGCGGGCAAAACGACGATTTTCGACGCCATCACGTACGCGCTTTACGGCGACGGCAGCGGCGCGAACCGCGAACCGTCGATGTTTCGTTCCAAATATGCAAAGGCGGAAGTGCCGACGGAAGTGGAGCTGACTTTTCTTTGCCGAGGAAAGGTGTATAAAATTACGCGCAGTCCTGAATATGAGCGACCCAAAGCGCGCGGTGAAGGGGTGACGAAAAAGCCTGCAGACGTGACCCTGGTATGCCCGAATGGGGATATTATCACGAAAGTAGGGGCGGTGGCAAACGCGATTCAAGAGATTATTGGGATTGACAGAAATCAGTTTTTGCAAATTGCGATGATTGCGCAAGGGGATTTTTTAAAGCTCCTGCTTGCGCCAACGGAAAAACGAATCGAAATCTTCCGCCAAATTTTTAAAACGGAAAATTACCGCTTTTTGCAGGATAAATTAAAGGAAGAATATTTGTCGATAGAGGGCGAGCGCAAGAGCATGCGCGCGAGCATACAGCAATATATAAACGGCGCAGTTTGCGATGAGGAAGACCCGTTAAAAGGGGAACTTGAAAAAGCGAAAAAAGAGGAAATGAGCGCTGTGGACTGTATTTTGCTTCTTCAAAAAATTCTTGAAGGAGATCGAGCTCGTAAAACGTTTGTCGAGCAGTCGGAGCAAGAGCAACAAAAGAAGCTGGACGAGGTGAACGTTCTTTTTAGTAAGGCGGAAGATTTTAATAAGGCGAAAACGGCGTTTGTGAACGCGCAAGCGCGAATGACCCAAGAAAATGAAACGCTTGAAGGCTTAGAAATAGCATTAAAGCGCGCGCAAGAAAAGGAAAAGGAAACGGACGGGCTCAACAAACGAATTGCGGCGCTTGAAAACGATATTCCTAAATACAAAGAACTTGCGGAAAACGTGCTTAATTTGCAAAAATGCAAGGACCGTGTACGAATTGAAAAAGAAAAGAGGGAGAAAAGACAGTCCGATAAAGAACGTTATCAAGCGACGTTGGACGGTTTAAAAGGGATTTTAGAAACGCATAAAAACGCACTGGAGCTCAAAGCGAACAAAACCGCGGAAAAGGAAAAAGCGACCGAGCGTTTGGCGGCGCTTGAACAAGTGCGTGCGGATTTGACGGAATACCGCAATCTTTTGACTGCGCTCCAGACTCAACAAGCCGCATATGAAAGCGCACGCGAAAGATATGCCCTTTTGAACGGCGAGTATGCCGCGAAAAACCAAGCCTTTTTGGACGAGCAGGCAGGTGTTTTGGCGGACGGGTTAAAGGAGGGTGAGCCTTGCCCTGTTTGCGGCTCGAAAAAGCATCCCTGCCTTGCAAAAAAGGCGGAAAACGCGCCGACGGAAGCGGAACTGAAAAACGCCAAGGCAGTCTTGGAAAAAGCGAACAAAGAAATGACGGAGGCAAGTCAACGCGCGGCAACAACGCGCGGGAAAGCGGAGAATAGTAAATCCGCCTTGGAAAACGCGTTGAACAGGCTTTTGAACCATTCGGAAATCAAGGGCGCGGAGCAAGGGTTAGCGCAAGCAATTGAAATGCAAAAAGTTGTGTTGGAAGGCATAGAAAAAGCCTTAGAGGAAGCAGCGAAGAATGAAAAAGCGTTAAAGTCTGCACAGGAGCGAATTCCTAACGGTGAAAAAGCGGTCAAGGACGTTGAAACCGAGTTGTTAGAATTAGAAAAGCGCATTGCTGCGGATGCAAAGGAAGCGGACGGGCTTGAAGAACAAATCGAGAAACAGCGCAAGAGTTTGCAATACCCGTCGCAAGCGGACGCGGACGGGGAAATTGTGCGCTTAAAATCGGCGCGCGACGGCTTGAAAAAAGCGCTTGAACAAGCGCAAAGCGCGCATGCAGATAGTCAAAGGGCGGTAGCAGGGTTGCGAGGAAATATCGAACAGCTTGAAAAACAGCTCGCCGAAACGACCGAGCTTGACGTGGAAAGTTTACGCGCGCAAAAGAGTGTTTTGACGGCGAAAAAGGCCGAATATGCGAATTGGAAAGAGGCGATTTCCGTCCGTATCAGCGCGAACGAAACGACGGTCAAAGAGCTTGAAAGGCAAAGCGGGAAGCTTTTGGAAACGGAAAAACGGTTGCAATGGGTAAAAGCTCTGCACGCGACCGCAAACGGTATGCTTACGGGGAAAGAACGCGTAAAATTGGAAACGTATATCCAAATGACCTATTTCGATAGAATTATCACGCGCGCAAACACGCGGTTTATGGTAATGTCGAGCGGGCAGTACGAACTCGTGCGGCGCAAGGAAGCAGAAAACAACCGCGCGCAAACGGGTTTAGATTTGGACGTTATCGACCACTATAACGGCACAGTGCGCAGCGTTAAGACGCTTTCGGGAGGCGAATCGTTCAAAGCTTCGCTCTCGCTCGCGCTTGGACTTTCGGACGAGATTCAGTCGTCAGCAGGAGGGATTAAGCTGGATACGATGTTTGTAGACGAGGGCTTTGGTTCTTTGGACGAGGAAAGCTTGTCGCAGGCAATGAAAGCTCTGAACTCACTCGCGGAAGGAAACCGCTTGGTGGGGATTATTTCGCACGTAGCGGAGCTTAAAGAGCGCATCGAAAAACAAATCGTGGTGACGAAAGAACGAACGGGCGGCAGTACGCTGACTGTAAGAACGTAGAATTTAATTGCTACAATATTGTATAAATAATTTTTTGAAAACGGCGTAAAATTATTGACGAAAGGGAAAAATTATGTTAAAATGATATTTGGACGAATGCGGTTTGTCCGATTAAAAGTTGTCACAAAATAAATTTTTTCATATATTGGAGGATCTCTATTATGGCAAACGTAAAAGTTGCAATCAACGGTTTCGGCCGTATCGGTCGTCTTGCTTTCAGACAGATGTTCGACGCAGAAGGTTATGAAGTAGTTGCTATCAACGACCTTACCAGCCCTTCCATGCTTGCGCACCTTTTGAAGTATGACACGGCGCAAGGCAGATACAAATACTGGGATAAAGTAACGGCTGACGACGAAGCTGGTACGATCACCGTAAACGGCAAGACCATCAGAATTTATGCTGAAAAAGACGCAGCAAACTGCCCTTGGGCTCAATACGACGTTGACGTTGTTTTGGAATGCACGGGCTTCTACTGCTCCAAAGCAAAATCCGAGGCGCACATCAAAGCTGGCGCAAAGAAAGTTGTTATCTCTGCTCCCGCAGGCAACGACCTTCCTACCATCGTTTACAGCGTAAACGAAAAGACGATCAAGAAGAACGATACGATCATCTCCGCAGCTTCCTGTACGACGAACTGTCTTGCTCCTATGGCTAACACCCTCAACAAGCTCGCTGCTATCAAGAAAGGTTATATGACCACGATCCATGCTTACACGGGCGACCAAATGGTACTCGACGGTCCTCATAGAAAGGGTGACCTTCGCCGCGCTAGAGCAGCTGCTGCGAACATCGTTCCTAACTCCACGGGCGCTGCAAAGGCAATCGGCCTTGTTATTCCCGAACTCAACGGCGTTCTTGACGGTTGTGCACAACGTGTTCCCGTTCCTACCGGTTCGCTTACCCAACTCGTTGCTATTTGCGACGGTGAAGTAGACGCAGCTACGGTTAACTCCGCAATGAAGGCAGCGGCTTCCGCATCCTTCGGTTACACGGAAGAAGAACTCGTTTCGTCCGACATCATCGGTATCACGTACGGTTCGTTGTTCGACGCTACGCAAACGAAGTGCATGCCCATGGGCGACGGCACGACGCTTGTTAAGGTTGTATCCTGGTACGACAACGAAAACTCCTACACGAGCCAAATGGTAAGAACGATTAAGTATTTCGCAGAACTTTAATCTTTCGAAAAACTTTAAAAGACAAGCCCTTAGAGTGTTTCGGAGGGCTTTGTTTTTGCGGTGGGTTTTGTCAGATTTTGTCGCAAATGGGTTTCACGGTAAACAAGAAGATTGTATATAAAAAACGGTAGGG
>JAFTQI010000036.1 GCA_017462825.1 Clostridia bacterium
ATGTAGTTGTTAGTCTTTGACTAAAACAAAAAAGTTGTATGTATGCTGCGGAAACGCAGAGTATATAACCATAGCGGTGACGATGGCAAAGAGGATCCACCTGTTCCCATTCCGAACACAGAAGTTAAGCTCTTTTACGCCAAAAGTACTTACGGTTAACCGTTGGGAGGATAGGTAGCCGCCGCTTTTCAATAGCCCCGTTCGCAAGAACGGGGCTTATTCTTTCCTTTATTTGCTTAAAATACTATCCTATATAATATACAGTTTGAAACAATTATCTTTCCTATTTCATATATTGAATAATGGGGGGCTGCCCCTAATTCATAAGAAATACGGGGGATAAAATTATGCAATATATCGGTTTTGTCGCGCTTTCTGCGTTGTTTGTATTCTTTACAACGGCGTTGGGCGCGGCTTTTATTTATATCTTTAAGAGCCAGGAATCAGGTAAAATCGGTGCATTTTTTTTAGGAACGGCGTCGGGGATTATGCTCGCATCGTCGATTTGGTCGCTTTTGTTGCCGTCAATCGAGCAGGCGCAAGAAAACTGGGGAAAACTTTCTTTTATGCCAGCGGCGATTGGATTACTCTTTGGCGGAATGGTATTGTTACTGTTAGAATATTTTGCTGATTATAGGGCAAAAGGGGCAAATAACTCCCTTTTTTTCTCCGTTACACTCCATAATATACCCGAAGGGCTTGCCGTAGGTTTTGCTTTGGGCGTGGCGCATGCAATCGGAACGACGGAGGCGTACGTGGCAGCGTTTGGGCTTGCAGTAGGGGTAGGATTGCAAAATATTCCCGAAGGCTTTGCGGTTGCATTGCCGATATATTTGCAATCAGGCGACAAAAATAAGGCGGTTTCCTATGGGATATATAGCGGTTTACCCGAGCCGTTTTGCGTAGTATTGGGCGCATTACTCTCCTCGAAATTGCGTTCCTTTCAACCATGGTTGCTTGCTTTTGCCGCAGGAGCGATGATTTTTGTCGTTGTTAAAGAGTTGATTCCTCAAGCCCAGGAACGCTACAAAAATTATGGGAGCGTTGGAGCGCTTATTGGATTTGTGATTATGATGGCGTTGGACGTTGCTTTCGGTTAATTTTCCTTTCCCTTGAACTTTTTTTCGGAAAATTATTGACGAAACAAAAAAAGTGTGATATGATATTGTTGTCTATTATAGATAAATAGCCTAGGAAGGATTTAATCGCAATGAGAAAAATTTTAATGCTTGTTTTGAGTGTTGTAATGGCGGCAGGCTTTATGGCTGGCTGTAGAATATTAGATGATTACACCGCCTCGAACAGCGATTCGTCTACGACGAGCCAAGGCAGTTCGGTAACGCCTAGCGAAAAAACGTTCACGGTCACCTTTAAGCAAGACGGGTGCGCGGACGTTGTCAAAGAAGTGAAAGAAGGAGAAACTTTGACGGACGTTCCTAGACCTGCTGAAAAAATAGGCTACACGGTAACGTGGGATCAAACGGACTTTACGAATATTAAAGATAACATTAAAGTTACGGCAATCGAAAAAGCGAATAAATATACTGTTACCTACGATGCAAAGGGCGGTAGTGTAACACCTGAAACGCAGGAAGTGGTCTTCGACGAAAAGACGACGCTTGCAACGCCTCAAAAGCAAGACTACGTATTTCTTGGCTGGACGTATAAAGGTGCGGCGGTTGTAGACGGCGCAAAGTGGTCGATTGCGGATAACGTAAAGCTTGAGGCAACCTGGCAAGACGCTCGTCCTACCTACAAAGTAACCTTCGTTGACGGTTCGCAATCCAAAGTAGTGGACGTCAAAAAAGGCGAAAGTGTTGCGGACGCAGACGTTCCCCCGTTTGTAGGCAAAACCGGTTATACGGTTGCGTGGAGTGAAACGGATTATACGAATATTCAAGCGGATATGAGGGTAGAGGCGAATTATAAACCGATTACCTATATCGTAACGTATAATGCGGACGGTTATGAAATAGACGGTAAGACGGTAGAGCTGACCTATGACGCGCTTTGTGCGGGATTGGATATGTCGTTGACCAGCGTAGACAAGAATTTCCTTGGTTGGACCTATGTCGGCGTTACTTACACAAGAGAGTCGACGTGGAAGGTTGCGGACGTAAACGTTGTATTAGAAGCGGCTTGGGCTCCTAAAGATCAAATTGTTATCACGTTCACGGACACGGACGGTTCGTTGATCACGAAGACGGTTTATGAAGGCGCTGATTTGACGGATATCCCCAAGCCTAAAGATAAGCCTGGCTACGCGGTTGATAAAGACAACTGGTACGTAGACGAAGCATGCACGACGATAGCAACGTTTACGAACATACAAGAAAAAGTAACCGTTTATGCGAAAGCAACAGCAAACAAATATACGATTTCCTATAACGCAAACGGCGGTAGCGTGGCGAATCCTACGCAGGAAGTATATTATGATGAAACGTATACATTGGAAACGCCTACGCATGAAAAATCCTATATGCGTTTCGACGGTTGGAAAGAAGATGTAAACGGAAATCTCATCACGAGTGGTACGTGGAAGACGGATGGCAATATTAGCTTGACGGCGCAGTGGACGGATACGCGTGCGGTCTATACAATCTCCTTTGTACAGGCGGGGAAAGAAAAGAAGACGTTTACGGTCAAGCAAGGGGAATCCTTTACGAATATTCCCGATCCCGTAGCAAAAACGGGTTACACCGTTACATGGGAAGAAAAAGATCTTACGAACGTACAAGGCAATATCGAAGTGAAAGCGATTGAAATCCCGGATACGTATATGATTACCTTGAAACTTTACGACGGCAAGGCAGAAAATGCATACGTTACCTATGGCAATAGCTACGAATTCAAGACCCCTACGCGTACGGGCTATACCTTCCAAGGCTGGAAGTATAACGGTGAGGACTTCGCCGCAAAGGGTACTTGGAACATTGTTGTAACGAATGAATGCGTTATCGAAGCGCAATGGGAAAAGATTCCCGTGACGGACGATAGCGAGGAATGGACGGGCAACTACTAATTGATGTACATTACAAAACAAGTCAAACCCCGCAGACAAACGTCTGCGGGGTTTTGTCACGGATTTTTTACCATTTTGTCGAAAAAACTCGTATTTACTCGAAAGATAATTTACATTTTCATTTCATACCATAAAAGGCAAATATTTTTAAGAAAAAAGTTAATAATTCCACATAAAATACTTGACTTGTGGAAAATATTGGTGTAAAATTGTACAGGTGAAAGGAAATAGATGGAAAAAAATAAGAAATCCTTTCACAAAAAAAGGAGGCTTTTCATGAAGAAAGTTGTTAAATTTTTACCTTTGATCAGCGCGGTGGTTGGCGTGCTTGCGTTGCTCTCCCTGTTCTTGCCCGTATTTACGACGACGGCGCTTTCGGGTGAATTGAAAGAATTCCCCGGCTTGGCAGTATTGATTGGGCACACGAAAGAACTTGCGCCCGGTATGAAGGCAAGATTGCTGGACTTCTCGTTTATGTGGCTGCTTACATATTTATTGACGCTTGTTGGCGTTGTATTCGCGGCGTTGTCTTTTGTGAAGAAGAACAGCATTTTTGTATGGGTAGCAGTAGCATGCTTTTTGCTTGCAGGTATTTTTTATTTCATGCCTGCGGTATTCGCGCAGCAAGGCGAAGGTTGGTTATTGGCGTTCCCCGGCAAAGTTAAGAAAGTGGCGGATCTCGGCGCAGGCGCAATCGTTGCAGGCATCTGCTCGCTCCTTGGTGCTGCAGGTATGGTAGCTTACAAGTTTCTTAACAAGTAAGTAACAACGAAAGATTATAAAAAAGACTCGTAACCTTTTTTGGGTACGAGTCTTTTTTATTGAAAAAAATTTGTTTTTACAATTTTTTAATATTTTATCTACAAAATATTTAATTTTCTATGTTAAAATACGCGTAGCCAATTAGGAGGATTTCTTTATGAGTGTTATCACGGTAGAGAATTTAACGAAAGATTACGGACGCGGTAGGGGTATATACAACGTTTCTTTTTGTGTGGAGCAAGGGAAAACGTTGGGTTTTTTAGGACCAAACGGCGCGGGAAAATCTACTACAATGCGACATTTGATGGGTTTTTCCCGTCCGCAAAGCGGCACGGCGAAAATTTTGGATAAAAACTGCCATACCGAGTATGACGAGATAAAAAAACACGTGGGGTATTTGCCGGGCGAAGTGGCGATTCCCGCAGGATTGAACGGCGAAGAATTTATCGATATGATGATGGGCTTGCGGAATTTGCAAGACGATTCTCGGGTAAAGTATCTTTTGGATCGGTTTCAGCTCAATCCCAATCAAAACGTAAAGAAAATGAGCATTGGTGAAAAAAGAAAGCTTGCAATCGTAGCGGCGTTTATGTTTGATCCCAAAATCCTGCTTTTAGACGAGCCGACGAGCGGGTTAGACCCCGACATGCAGGAAGTTTTTATCGATTTTATTAAGGAAGAAAAGGAACGTGGTAAAACAATTTTGCTTTCCAGTCATATTTTTTCCGAGGTGGAGGCGTTGTGCGATTCAATTGCCATTATAAAAGACGGGAGACTTGTCTCGATTTTAGATGCGGAAGACGTTCGCCACGGGTTAAGAAAGACCTTAAAGCTGTATTTGTGCTCGGACGCGGAATTTGATGAGTTTATGCGGAATGAAAGTTTTGAAATCGTGGATAGCGACCGTAACGCGCGGTATATTTCGATTATTATGGAAGATAAGGATACAAACGTGTTTTTAAGTAGAATCGTGCATTATAACTTGTCAAAATACGAAGAAATCACGGTGTCTTTAGAGGATTATTTCATGCATTTTTACAAGAACACAAAGACGTTTGGAGGGATACGTTAAGATGGAAAACGTGATAACGGTTTCGCATTTGACAAAAGATTACGGAAACGGGAGAGGAGTTTTTGATTTTGATTTTCAGCTTGAAAAAGGGAAAATCTATGGCTTGGTCGGCACGAACGGTAGCGGTAAAACGACGACTTTGCGGCATTTGATGGGATTTTTAAAGCCTGACGCGGGCGAGTGTCAGATACTCGGCTATGATTGCTGGAAGGACGCCGCGGAAATCAAAAAGCACGTGTCTTACGTACCTGGAGATATCAATTTTCCCGACGTGGGAACGGGCAACGCGTTTTTGAAATTGCAAGCAGAATATTTGGGTATTAAAGATTTAAGCTATACTAATTATCTCATTGATTTATTCAAACTCGACACGAGCGCACCCCTTAGAAGAATGTCCAAGGGAATGAAACAGAAAACTGCGTTAGTCGCGTGTTTTATGGCGGAAAAAGAGGTTATTTTGCTTGACGAACCGTCTACAGGATTAGACCCTTTGATGCGCGACGTGTTGGTCGATTTGGTCAAAGAGCAAAGAAAACAAGGCAGAACGGTGTTTATGAGCAGCCATATCTTTAAGGAGTTAGAAGACACTTGCGACGGCGTACTGTTTATTAAAGACGGGAAAATTGTGAACGTTGTAAACCGTAGCCAGTATGATCCGAATATGGCAAAACAGTATAAAATCGGCTTTGAAACGGTGGAGGATATGGCAAAATTCGCTGCTGTATCGGCGTTCAAGCCGCAAAAAATCAAAAATCAGTTTCGGCATTTGACCGTCACGGCGACCATGGATAAAATCAACGAACTGTTTAAAGAACTGCAGAATTTTAACGTTCGGTATATCCGCAATTTACCGTATACGCTCGAATGGTACTATGAAGAAATTATCGTCAAGGGAGGGAGTTTATAATGTTTTCAAAATCGTTATTTAAGCAATCGGTGAAAGCGAATTGGAAGATTTGGACGGTTGTAACGGTGATTATGAGTATGCTAGTCGCGCAATTTTGCGCGATGGAAAAGGGGATTATGGATTTGACGACGGTCGTATTTTACGGCATGATGTCGATTATTATTCCCACGCTGTACGTGGTAATTTGCGCGAACGGCTTGCTTGCAAAGCAGGTAGACGACGGCTCGATGGCGTACGTATTATCCTCGCCGACCAAGCGTAGCGCGATTGTGATTACGCAAACGGTATTTATGCTCGGTTCGTTATTCTTGACCTTCTTATCGACGGCAATCGTGCATCTCTTGCTCAAACTCATTGTTGGCAGCAACTCCTTGGGGTATGCACAAATCGTGTATTTGAACTTGGCGTCATTTGGCGCGGTAGCGGCGATTAGCGGCTTTTGCTTTATGTTTTCGGGGATTTTCAATCGCTCGAAAAACTCGATTGGGGCAAGCGGTATGATTGCGGTATTCTTTATCCTTATGTCGATGATGGCGATGTTTGGCGGTTTGGGGGATGCTGATTCACCGATGGCGGTGCTTGATTATTTCAAGTATTTCACGATTACGACCCTTTGCGACAACGCGAGCATTTTAGCAGGCTCGGCGGCTTGGATTTGGAAGCTTTGCGTGTTACTCGGGCTTACGGGTACGCTCTATTCCGTTGGCGCGGTATGGTTTTGCAAAAAGGATTTGCCTTTGTAAGAAGATAAGCGGCATAAAAAACCGCCCGTCCGAAACATTCGGACGGGCGGTTGATTTTTATTCGTTTTTTAGCCGACGATCAAGTTTACGAGGCGACCTTTGACAATGATACATTTTCTTACCGTCTTGCCTGCGATTTGTTCGGCGATTTCGTCGTACGCGCAAACGGTAGCTTGGATATCCTCGTTGGAAAGTCCTTCGGGAATCATCATTTTTGCTTTGATTTTGCTGTTGATTTGGATTGCGTATTCCACTTCGTCTTTGATGAGCGCTTGCTCGTCGACAAGGGGATAGCTTTCTTCAAATACGCTTGCTTTATGTCCGAGCGTTTCCCACAGTTCTTCCGCAAAGTGGGGAATGAAAGGCGCGATCATGCGAATTAAATCTTCCACACATTCCTTATAGAATCCAACGTTCTTATCCGCAACGTCGCTATCGTACTTTTGCATTGCATTGACGTATTCCATCAATCTTGCAATGGAAGTATTGAACGAGAATTCTTCCACGTCGCGCGTGATGTTCTTGATTGCGTAATGTTTTGCATAGTTCAAGTTCTTTTCCGCGCTCGTAATATCCTTATGTCCGCCCGAAAGCTCTTTGGATTTGAGTACAAGGCGTTCGATACGGTCGGCAAACTTCGCCACAGACTTAATCCCGTCGTCGCTCCAAGGACCGCCTTCCGTGTAGCTGAAGCCGAACATCAAATACAAGCGGAACATATCCGAGCCGTATTCTTCAATATAGGTATCAGGGGAAACGACGTTGCCGTGCGATTTCGACATACGGTTGCCGTCCGGACCGAGAATAATGCCTTGGTGGACCAAGCGTTTGAAGGGTTCGCTGAAATTCACGTAGCCCATATCGCGAAGGGCTTTGGTGATGAAACGCGCATACAAAAGGTGCATACAAGCGTGTTCCGAGCCGCCGACGTAAACGTCTACGGGGAGCATTTTATTCGCGTATTCGGGCGTCCAAGCCTGCTTATCGTTGTGCGCTTCGGGATAACGGAGATAGTACCAGCTCGAGCAAACGAAGGTGTCGAGTGTATCGGGATCGCGCGTTGCTTTGCCGCCGCATTCAGGACAACGGCAGTTCATAAAGCCTTCGTGCGAAGCGAGGGGGGATTTTCCCGTGGGACGGAATTCTACGTCATAGGGAAGCTTTACAGGCAAATCCTTTTCGGGTACGGGTACGGTACCGCATTTAGGACAATGAATCATAGGAATCGGCGCGCCCCAGTAACGTTGACGGGAAACCGACCAGTCGCGGAGTCTGTAATTGACTTTCTTGCCTCCCTTGCCGATCTTGGAAAGGTGCGCCGCAATCGCGTCGCGCGCGTCCTCGCCCGAAAGTCCGTCGAAGCTGCCGCTATTGACAAGGATACCGTCTTCACAGTAGGGCAAAATAGTCTCGCCGCCTGCTTTTTGAATAACTTGCGTTACGGGCAAACCGTATTTTTTAGCGAATGCATAGTCGCGTTCGTCGTGCGCCGCCACCGCCATTACCGCGCCCGTACCGTACGAGAACAGTACGTAGTCGGCAAGATAAATGGGCAATTTTTTGCCTGTCAAGGGATGGATTGCGTATGCGCCCGAGAAAGTACCGGTCTTTTCGCGCGCGGTGGAAAGACGGTCGATATCGTTTGCTTCCGCCGCATAGCGAACGTACGCGTCGATGTCTTCCGCACGTTCGGGATGCGCCGCTTTGAGTTTTTCCACAAGGGGATGCTCGGGGGCGAGTACAACGTAGTTTACGCCGAATACCGTGTCGGGACGGGTGGTGAATACGGTGATGGTGTCGCCCGTTTCACACTCAAAGTTGATTTCGCAGCCCGTGGACTTACCGATCCAGTTCTTTTGCATGAGTTTGGTCTTTTCGGGCCAGTTCAAGCCGTCCAAATCAGAAAGAAGTTCTTCCGCGTAATCGGTGATTTTGAAGAACCATTGCGTCATATCCTTGCGGAGCACCACGGAGGAACAACGTTCGCACTTACCGTCGATAACCTGTTCGTTTGCAAGCACCGTTTCGCAATCAGGACACCAGTTGACGAGCGCGTTCTTGCGATAAGCAAGCCCTTTCTTGTAAAGCTGCAAGAAAAGCCATTGCGTCCACTTATAATAGTTTTCTTCGCAGGTAACCATTTCTGCCGTCCAATCGAACATTGCGCCCATATTTTTAAGCTGTTGTTCCATTGTTTCGATGTTCTTTTCGGTGGAATCTTTGGGATGAATACCCGTTTTAATCGCATAGTTTTCCGCGGGCAAACCAAAGGCGTCGAAGCCCATGGGTTGGAATACTTCGTAGCCCTGCATTTTCTTAAAACGCGCATAGGAATCGGTAGGACCGTAGTTGTACCAATGCCCTACGTGCAATTTTGCGCCGGAAGGATAAGAGAACATTTCCAAAACGTAGAGTTTCTTATCCACGTTCTTTTTATTGAAAACGTTGGTCTTATGCTTCTCCCATCTCGCTTGCCATTTGCTTTCCACAGATTTCATATCCATGACGTAAAACCTCCGAGTTTCTCGCGCTTACTCGCGCGAGCGTATTTTATTATCTATATAATCGACATTTATTATATAGTATTTCGATTTTTAAGTCAAGCAAATATACAGCGTAGGCGGGTAACGATTTTTTCAAAAAGGAATAAATAATTTTGTTTTTACGGCATACAATAACTATGTGGAAGAAATCACGATTACGCAAAACGGCTATAACGGCCTGTATATGTCCTATCTTTACGGAAAAGTACGGGATAGGTTCTCTTTCCTGCCCTCGACTTGCGGCTTGAGAAGACAAGGCGAACGCGCGGAGTTGGCTTTTAAAACGGAACGGGAATACTGTCCGTACGTGCGGAAATTTGCCGAAGAACATATTGCGGACGTTATGTCTATTGGCTATAAATACGCCTATTTTGAAAAGCGTTTGCCGCTTCCCTTGCTTTCGAGGCGCAATCGCCGCTTGCTTTTAACAGCGCTTGTGGCGGCGGATTATCCCGATGATAAAGCGTACGCCTTGCGCCAAATACGGGGCATGGAGGAATATTGCTTGGACGGGACTTTCCATTTCCGCTTGCAGGAACTCAAAAAACGTTGGGACGGAATTATTGAATATATCCCTACAGATATGGGAGAGCGAGGCTTGGAAGGATTTATCGAGTTTTTGGTCGAAGACGGGGAAGGGAAGGTGTTTTTGAAGAATGGGAAGGTGTATGACGAGGAATACCGACCGCTTACCAAAAGTCTTTTAACGGGCGTGGAATCGCCCATCGGGGAAATCCTAATCGGCGGCGCGGAACGAGTGTACTGCTTTGGCGAAACGGACGAGGACACAGCGGCGTTTTTGAAAAAATATTACGGAGAAAAAGCAGTTTTTTGTTGAAATTTGCATGCAAAAGGGTTGACAAACGGGGCAGAAAGGTTTACAATGATACTTGTAAGACAAGTAGCCTCGCGCTTGGAAATCACAGAGAGCCTGTCCTTGGCTGAAAGACGGGTATTTCGAGTCGATAGTGAAACCGCTTACCGCTTGTTAATTTAATAGTAGAAAAGAGCGGCTATTTTTAATAGCAATTAAGGTGGAACCGCGCATATTTGCGTCCTTAAATTCCCTTATAAGAGGGAGTTTAGGGCGTTATTTTTTTTGCGTGAAATTTGAAACGAAAATAAAACATCAGATGGAGGAATTATGAAGATTATTCTCAAAAGCGGAGACGCAATGGAATTAAGTGAAGGCGCGAGTGCAATGCAAGCCGCGCTTGCTATTTCCGAGGGACTTGCGAGAAACGCGGTTTGTGCAAAAGTAAACGGTCGGCTCGTGGATTTGTCCGAACCCTTGAAAGAGGGGGATAGCTTGGAAATTGTGACTTTGAAAGATAAGGAAGGTTTGCAAGTTTACCGCCATACTTGCGCGCACGTATTGGCGCAAGCGCTTAAAACGGTATATCCTACCTGTAAACTCTCGATTGGACCCGTAATCGAAAACGGGTTCTATTACGACGTAGATTTCGTCACGCCGATCACGCAAGCGGACCTTGCAAAAGTGGAAAGCGAAATGCAAAAAATCATCAAGAGCAACTTACCCGTAGAGCGTTTCACCCTCCCTAGAAACGAAGCGATTGCTTTGATGAAAGAATATAGCGAAGATTATAAAGTGGAATTGATTCAAGACCTGCCTGAAGGGGAAACGATTTCCTTCTATAAGCAAGGCAATTTCACCGACCTTTGCCGCGGTCCTCATCTTCCCTCGACGGGCAAGATCAAGGCGTTCAAGCTCACGAGCATTGCAGGCGCGTATTGGCGCGGCGACGAGCACAACAAAATGCTCACCCGTATCTACGGTACGGCGTTTGCGAAGAAGGATGAAATGGACGCGTATTTCACCATGCTCGAAGAAGCGAAAAAACGCGACCACACGAAGCTTGGCAAAGAGCTCAAACTTTTCGCGATCATGAACGAAGGCAAGGGCTTGCCTTTCTTCCTGCCCAACGGTATGGTACTCAAAAACGAGCTCGTCAACTATTGGCGCGATTTGCATACCCGCGAAGGGTACGTGGAAGTGCAAACCCCCATTATGCTCAATAGAACTCTTTGGGAAACGTCGGGACATTGGTTCCATTACCGTGACAACATGTACACGACGAAAGTGGACGATGAAGATTTCGCAATAAAGCCCATGAACTGCCCGGGCGGTATTCTTGCGTATAAGAACGAACCGCATAGCTATAAGGATTTGCCTATTCGTATGGGCGAACTGGGTCTTGTGCACCGTCACGAAAAATCGGGGCAGTTGCACGGTCTTTTCCGCGTCCGTTGCTTTACGCAGGACGACGCGCACATCTTCATGACGCGCGATCAAATTAAAGACGAAATCAAGGGCGTCGTGCGCTTAATTAACGAAGTATACACCCTCTTTGGGTTTAAATATCACGTGGAACTTTCCACTCGCCCTGAAAACAGTATGGGTAGCGACGAGGATTGGGAAGTAGCGACCGAATCTTTGCGCAATGCGCTCAACGATTTGGGATTGGATTACGTAGTCAACGAAGGGGACGGCGCGTTCTACGGTCCGAAGATCGACTTCCATTTGGAGGACTCCATCGGCAGAACGTGGCAATGCGGTACGATTCAGCTCGACTTCCAGCTTCCCCAACGTTTCGAAATGGAATACGTGGGCGAAGACGGCGCGAAACACCGCCCGATCATGGTGCACCGCGTAGCGTTCGGCTCGATTGAACGTTTCATCGGTATCTTGATTGAGCACTTTGCGGGTAAATTCCCCGTATGGCTTTCCCCTGTACAGGCGAAGATTTTGCCGATTACGGATAGACAGTTCGATTACGCGAAAGAGCTTGCGGCGAAGATGAAGGCGGCGGGTATCCGCGTACAAGTGGACGATCGCAACGAAAAGATAGGCTACAAAATCCGCGAAGCGCAAATGGAAAAAGTACCTTATATGCTCGTAATCGGGGATAAGGAAATGGAAGCGGGACAAGTGGCTGTACGCCGTCGCGACGGAGAACAGTCGGTTGTGGCAGCGGACGAGTTTATCGAGAACGTTTGCAAGGAAATTGCGGATAAAACGGCATTCTAATCAAAGACGGTTCAAGCCGAAAAAACTTTTAAAAATTTCCGAAAAAGTGTAAAAATTTGCTTGACAGTAAGGTTTGCTTATGGTATGATATTAAGGCTAAGTAGAAGCGAAACTTCTCGCCGTGCGGTAATCATCGGTACGGCTCGATAATTTTCTTGTCCGCAAAAAGCGGAGGATATTACGCGAAAAAAGGGTTGCTTCATACGAGGCGACCCTTTAATTTTTGAGTGAGGTACACGGCCATTAAAGAGCAACATCAAATCAACGAAGAAATTCGTGATAGAGAAGTGAGAGTTATTTCCGAAACCGGCGAACAGCTTGGTATTATGAGCGCGAACGCAGCGCTTGCGCTTGCGGAAGAAGCGGAGCTTGACTTGGTGAAAATTTCCCCCAACGCAGTTCCCCCTGTATGCAAGATTATGAACTACGGTAAGTTCAAGTTCGAGCAGGCGAAACGTGAAAAGGAAAACCGCAAGAATCAAAAGGTAATCGAACTCAAAGAGATTTATCTTTCCATGACGATCGACGTAGGTGATTTGAACGTGAAAGCGAAAAAGACGGTCGAAATGCTCGGCGACGGCAACAAGGTGAAAGTATCCATACGTATGCGCGGTAGACAGCAAGCGCACGCGGCGATGGGGATCGACGTAATGCGCCGTTTCTTCGATTTGCTTGGCGGCAAAGCGGTGATGGATAAAGAACCTAAGACGGAAGGCAGAAACATTTTGATGATTCTTGCCCCCGCGAAATAAGGGGTTATAAAACGTAGACAAGCCTATTCGGCTGTTGATAAATTTGAAAAAAAATTCGGAGGATAAAAATATGCCTAAACAGAAATCCCATAGCAGTACCAAAAAGCGTTTCTGGCTTACCGGTTCGGGTAAAGTAAACCGCTCGCACAGCGGTAAGAACCACAAAGCTGAAACGAAGAACAGAAAGAGAAAGAGACGTTTGCGTCAAGGCGCGCTCGTTGCTTCCACGCAGGAAAGCACGGTTAAGAGCATGATGCCGTACAAGAAATAAGAAAAGGAGATAATGAGATATGCGTATTAAGAGAGCAGTAAACGCGGTTAAAAAGCGTAGAAAAATTTTCAAACTTTCCAAAGGTTACTACGGCAGCAAGAGCAGATCGTATAGAATCGCTCGTGAAGCGGTAATGAAGTCGCTCAACTATGCTTACATCGGTAGAAGACTTCGTAAGAGAGATTTCCGTCGTTTGTGGATCGCACGTATCAACGCAGCGGCTAGAATGAACGGTCTTTCCTACAGCAAGCTTATGCACGGTTTGAACGTTGCTGGTATCAACCTCAACAGAAAAGTGCTTGCGGACATTGCAGTAAACGACGCGGCGGCATTCACCCAGCTCGTTGAAAAAGCGAAAGCAGCGCTCTAATTGATGAAAATAAAAGCCTTTTTGCCGCAAAATGCGAAAAGGCTTTTTTCACTATTTTAAGAAAAATGATTTTAACGTCGAAAAATAATCCCTTAATCAAAGAAACGGCGGCTTTGAAGGAAAAGAAAGGTCGAAAAGAGCATAATCTTTTCCTTGTTGAAGGCTGGAAAATGGCGCTCGAATGCCAAAAAAGCGATTTTGAGATCGAGCGCATATTCGTTGCGGAAAGTTATCAGGGCGAAACGCCTGATTGCGCCGTCACGGTCGTTTCCGACGACGTTTTTCGTTTCCTTTCGGACGAAAAAACGCCGCAGGGGATTCTTTGTAGAGTAAAAATCCCCGATTGCACGCTTAAAAAACCGACGGGCAAATGCTTGCTTTTGGACGGCGTAGCCGACCCCGGCAACGTCGGCACAATCATTCGTACGGCAAACGCGGCAGGTTATAAAGCCGTCTATTTGACGAAAGATTGCGCTGATCCGTTCTCTCCCAAAAGCGTTCGCGCGAGTATGAGCGGTGTGTTTTTCACCGAGATTTATCGCGGCGAAAGAGAAGAAATTTTGTCTATTTTAGGCGAAATACCGCTGTTGGTTGCGGACATGGCTGGGGAGAACGTGTTTTCTTTCATACCGCCGCAGGAATTCGTGCTTGCGATAGGCAACGAAGCAAACGGTATTTCCACGCCCGTGCAAGTGCGCGCAACGCATACGGTCAAAATTCCGATGCAAGAAACGCAAGAAAGCCTGAATGCGGCGATTTCGGCGGGGATTATTATGTACGTCCTTCAAAAGGACGCGTTTAAAAATTGATTCAAGGAGAAGAAAAATGTCAGGACATAGCAAATGGCACAACATACAGGCAAAAAAGGGTAAGGCAGACGCGGCAAAGGGTAGAATCTTCACCAAGCTTGGTAGAGAAATCGCAGTAGCTGCAAAGACGAATCCCAACCCCGACACGAACAGCAAGCTTGCGGATATCATTGCGAAAGCGAAGGCTGCGAACATGCCCAACGATAACATTCAAAGAAGTATTAAGAAAGCTTCGGGCGAAATGAGCGGCGCGGATTATAAAGAGCTTACCTATGAAGGATACGGCGTTGCAGGCTCGGCAGTTATCATCGTTACGCTTACGGACAACATCAACCGCACGGCAGGCGACGTACGCTCGATTTTAGGCAAACACGGCGGTCAGCTCGGTCAAAACGGCTGCGTATCCTATAACTTCGATAACAAGGGTTATATCGTTGTGGAAAGAACGGTAGAGCTCGACGAAGACACGATCACGGAAATTGCGTTGGAAGCGGGTGCGGACGACGTAGTGGTAAGCGACGACGTTTACGAAATTTTCACAGCTCCCGAAAATTTCTCGGAAGTGAGAAAATATTTGGAAGATAAGAACGCGGAAATGGTTGCAAACGCGCCCAAGACAAGAAGAAACGAAGAGGAGGAAGACAAGATTCGCTTTATACAAGCGGAAGTTGCTATGATTCCTCAAAACAAGATTGCTTTGCCTGAAGACAAAGTGGCAACGTTTGAAAAGATGATTGACGCGCTCGAAGAACACGACGACGTACAAAACGTATATCATAACGTGGATCTTCCCTTCGACGACGAAGAATAAGAAAAATAGAGAATATGCGGCGCAATACTTTGTCGCGTTGCGTTTTTCTTTGCGCGCGTACGTCCAAGTACGCTCCCGTCGAAAATCCGCGCGCACCTTATCTTGCTTGCGTCTTGCCCTATTTTTGAGAGGCGCTGGGCAATACTTTGTCGCGCAGACGTCTATAATTTCTCGAAAATTTCGGCTAAATATCATTGACAAAATTTGTAAAACGTATTATAATAATAGCATAGCCCTTGAGGGAGTAGCGAACGCTTAAAGAGCGCGGCAAGTCAACATCACAGACCGAGGAACGGTTTGGCTTGTCTTAAATCGCGAGACTCATTGTACATATTGCCGTACAAGGAGTTAAGAAGGATTTCACCGAGTACGGAAAACGTACTCGGTATTTTTTATGCAAAGGTATATCGGGCGATAAAAGTGGAATAAAATAATAGGAGTGAAGAAGTTCATGAAGTATTATTGTCAAGATAAGGCAACCGTTCTTGGCGCGTTGAACTCGACAGACAGCGGTTTAAAAGCGGAAGATGCAAGCCGTCGTTTGTCTGAAAACGGCAAGAACAAACTCGTCGAAGGCAAAAAGAAATCTATCGTACGTAGATTTTTAGAGCAGCTTGCCGATCCAATGATCATCATTTTGATTGTAGCGGCGGTAATTAGCGGTGTGCTTGCCGTAATGGAGGATGAAGGTCTTACGGACGCCATCATCATTATGGCGGTCGTATTGCTCAACGCGATTCTCGGCGTACTCCAAGAAAGCAAAGCGGAAAAGGCGATAGAAGCGCTGCAAAAGATGTCCGCAGCAACCTCCAAGGTCATTCGCGATGGAAAACTGCTTTTGATCCCAAGCGAAGAACTTGTTGTTGGCGACGTAGTCGTTTTGGAGGCGGGGGACGCTGTACCGGCCGAGGGTCGTATTTTAGAAAGCGCGAGTTTGAAAATTGAGGAAGCGGCGCTTACGGGCGAATCTGTGCCTGTCACCAAGGATACGGAAGCAATTTCGGTCGAAAACGGCGCGAAAGACGTGCCTTTGGGCGATAGAAAAAACATGGTCTATATGGGCAGTACGGTCGTATACGGACGTGGCGTGGCTGTAATCACTGCGACGGGTATGGATACGGAAATGGGTAAAATCGCAGGCGCGCTTGCGCAGGCGGAAGAAGGCAAAACGCCTTTGCAAAAGAAACTTTCCCAGCTTTCCAAAACGCTCACTTGGCTTGTTTTGGGTATCTGCGTCGTTGTGTTCGGGGTGCAAATCGTCCGTGCGTTGACGAAAGACGCGCTCGGTTTTGACTTGGCGCTTGATTCTTTTATGATTGCGGTATCACTTGCAGTTGCGGCGATTCCCGAAGGGCTTGCGGCGGTTGTCACCGTTGTGCTTTCTATAGGCGTTACAAATATGTCCAAGCGCAACGCGATTATCCGTAAACTCACGGCGGTAGAAGCGCTCGGTTGTGCGCAAATTATTTGTTCGGATAAGACGGGCACGCTCACGCAAAACAAGATGACGGTCGTGGAAAGCTTCACGGACGACGAAAAATATCTCGCGCAGGCAATGGCGCTTTGTTCGGACGCAAAAATCGACGAAGAAGGCTCAATTACGGGCGAACCTACGGAAACGGCGCTCGTTGTTTGGGCAGATAAACTCGGTTATGCAAACCCCGCTTTAAGAAGCGCGAATGCGCGCGTGGGGGAAGCTCCGTTTGACTCCAACCGTAAGATGATGTCCACCGTACACGATACGGGAAGCGGCGTCGTACAATACACGAAAGGCGCGCCCGACGTGGTTATCGATCGTTGCACGTACTACTTGAGCGGCGGTAAAGTACTTCCCATGACGGAAGAATATAAAGCGGAAATCCTTGCCGCGAACAAGAATATGGCGGATAAAGCCCTCCGTGTGCTTGCATGCGCGAGAAGAACGTGGGATAACGCACCGACCTCTTGCGAGCCGGAAAGCTTGGAAAACGAGCTTTGTTTTATCGGGCTTTGCGGTATGATTGACCCTGTTCGTCCCGAAGTAAAATTGGCAATCGAACAGTGCCGTGAAGCGGGCGTTCGCCCGATTATGATTACGGGCGACCACGTCGATACGGCGATTGCGATTGCGAAAGAACTCGGTATTTTGGGTGAAGGGCAACGTGCGATGACGGGTGCGCAACTCAACGAAATGGACGACGAAACGTTCGAAAAGGAATTCCAATATATCAGCGTATACGCGCGTGTGCAACCCGAGCATAAAACGAGGATTGTTAATGCTTGGAAGAAAGCGGGTTGCGTAACGGCAATGACGGGCGACGGCGTAAACGACGCGCCGTCTATTAAGGCGGCGGATATCGGCGTCGGCATGGGTATTACGGGCACGGACGTAACGAAGAACGTTGCGGACATGGTGCTCGCGGACGACAATTTCGCGACGATTGTAGGTGCGGTTGGCGAAGGCAGAAGAATTTACGCGAATATCCGTAAAGCGATTCAATTCTTGCTTGCTTCGAATATGAGTGAGGTTATCGCCATTTTCTTTGCGACCCTTGTTGGTTTCACAATTTTAGAACCCGTACACTTGCTTTGGATCAACCTTGTTACGGACACTTTCCCCGCGCTTGCTTTGGGCGTTGAGAAAGGGGAAAGCGATATCATGAAAAAGAAACCCCGAGATTCAAAATCAGGCATTTTTGCCGACGGCATGGGTGTGGATATTCTCTATCAAGGGTTCTTGATTGCAGTGCTCACGATTGCTTCCTATTATCTCGGTTATTACGTTTTGTCGCCGAACGAACTCGTTGCTCATGCACACGGTATGACGATGGCATTCTTAACGTTGTCCCTTTCCGAAGTATTCCATTGCTTGAATATGCGCTCGCAAAGAAAGAGCTTGTTCTCGGTTAAGACCTTCAATTTGGCACTTGTTTTGGCGGCGGTAGGGTCTTTCCTTGCGACCGTACTCGTTTGTGAAGTACCTTTCTTTGCAGACGCGTTCAGTTTGGTCAGCATCGGCTGGGCGGAATATCTCGTGGCGATCGGGCTTGCATTTGCGGTAATTCCCGTAGTGGAAACGGTGAAGCTTTTTCAAGCAGGTTTTGCGAAAAAACGTCAAAAATAAAGAACTTATAGACCGTACCCGTGTACGAGTTTGACGAATTTTAGAGTGAAAAAGAGGCGGGCAAGGTCGCGTTGAACGCGAAATTGCCCGCCTTTGACTCCAAACTCGTTTTTTTACAAAAAAGTTGCAAAAAAAACGAAGATTTTTTTTTCAAACCCTTGACCGATTGGTTTGAATATGCTATAATAATGTTTGTATAGGCTTAATAGGGGTATTTTCCTGTTAAATCCGTACCTGTCAAGGCTTATTTGGCATTTTGGCAAAGCAAGCGAACAATAATTTTTTTGAAGCGGATAAAAGGTCGTGACAAAAAAATGATTGATAAAGCAAAAATATTATGTGTCTGAGGTGAAATAATGGCGGAAAGAAGAAGAAACGGCGGTTCCCAAATCGACGCGTTGTATCAGTGGATCTCTTACGACTTGCAAAAGATGAGAGCGGATCTCCTCAAAGAAATGCAAATGTCTTCTACGCAAGTAGGTTCTTTGTACAACGAAATCAAAGCAGATAACAAGCAATCTTCCGAAGCGATTGCTAGGGAAATTCGCTACGGCTATAAGCAAAACCAAAACGTATACGACGGTTTATCCGAAGTCATTAAAGACGAAGTATCTTCTAAGCTCGACAGCATGGAAGCAAACTCTTTGTCTGGTGAAAAACTCGAAGAACTTTTGAACGAAGTTAGTGAACTGAAGTATAGTTATCAGCAATTACAAGCTGCATACGAAGGCGTCGAGCCTAAGTTGGATAGCTTGGCTGAAAAGGTTGAAAAGCTTGACGAGCTTTCCGCACGTTTGCAAGAAGTATGTGATAAGTTTGACCTTACGGCAGTTGAAAATCAGCTCGCGGATATCAACGCAAAACTCGCTGACGGTTGCGGTATCACGGAAGAAGACCTCGTAAAAGTAGCAGAAAAAACGGAAGAAAGCGTAAGCGTACATAGCCAAAAGGTTCTCGACGCAGTTGCGGCGATTCCCGTTGCGGAAAACGTAGATTACGTTCGTATCGTTGACGAAGTAGGCGATAGAGTACTTGAGCTTTTGAATGAATCGCGTGAAGCGACGGTTGAAGGCACTTCGGAAAAAGTAGTAGAATCTATGCCTTATCCCGAAAAGCTCGATTACGACCGTTTGGCAGATATGGTAGCGGAAAAGCTCGCCGCGAAGATGCAACAAAACTACGACGTTGTTCTCGACGAAGCAGGTCTTGACGCGATTGCTGATAAAGTGGTTGCAAAAATGGGCACGGTTGCAATCGATTATGATAAAGTTTGTCTTGCAGCTCAAGCAGCTCAAGTGGTTACCGACCCCATTGATTACGATAGAATCGGCGAAATCGTGGAAGATAAGCTTGCGGGTATGACTTGTAACGTCGTTGTAGAAGCGCCCGTTGAAGAACCTGTAGTTGAAGAACCCGTAGTCGAAGAAGTTGCGGTTGTTGAAGAACCCGTAGTTGAAGCACCTGTAGCGGAAGAAATGGCAGTGGCGGTCGCTCCTGCTCCCGAGCTTCCCGTATTTGACGGCGACCAAATGGTCGATGCGGAAACGGGTCTTGTCATTCGTTTGAAGAAGAGTTTCACCGCGAAGATGAAACAAAGCGAAGACGGCGTAAAAGCTTACTATTCGGATATCAAGAACGAATTGACCTCCTATAAGAAAATCAATTCCAACGTAAGCTGGCACGGCGATAGATTCAACTTTGGTCGTGACACGGTTGCGAAAATGACCATCGTAGGGAAGACGTTGAATCTCTATCTTGCGCTCGATCCCAAAGATCCTGAATTTAAGACGACTGTTTACCACCAAAAAGACGTTGGTTTGCAAAAAGCGTATGAAAGCACGCCTTTTATGGTCAAGGTTAAGAGCGACGCGGCGGCAAAGAAAGCGCTTCGTTTGGTAGCGGCTCTTGCTGAAAAGCTTGCAACGGAAAAGGAAGAAAACTTTGTCGCAGTGGATTATGCGGCGGAATTTGCTTACGAATCCACGAAAGCTTTATTCGAAGCGGGTTTCATCAAAGCAACGAAGGAAAAGAAAGTCGACCTTGACACCATCTAATTTTTTCGACACAAAAGACACATACGAATAAAAAAGAAAGAGAGCTGATAATTCCCATATTTTCGGCTCTCTATTTTATAGGCGGACTTTGCTCCGCTAAGGAGTATAACGAAGAAGTGAAAGAAAAAACAACAAAAACAAAAACGTTAGGAGAAGAAACTCCTAAGAAAAAAAACTCGGTGAATAGCAAACGCAATCCTATGGGTACTTCGTTTTTCGCGACTGCGGACATGCTTCCCGTGCAAGAGAAAAAGTCGGCAAAAAAGAACGGCTTAAAAGGAAAACAAGGGGCAAAAAATCAAACGGATAAAACTGCCGAAAAACCTCCCGTTTCCAAGCGCGCGGATAAAACTATCTCGGGGGTAGAAACGCCGAAAAAGCGAATTTCCGCACCCCGTAATTCCAAGAAAGAAACGAAAGGGCAGACGGTGCAAACCCTTAAAGCGGTGAAACCCGTAAACGCGAAGAAGACGTCAAAAAAACACGCGCAAAAGCCAGTTAAAATCATTTTTCTTGGCGGCGTAGGGGAGATAGGTAAGAATATGACCGCATTTGAATACGGGAATGATATTATCATTCTCGACGCAGGTCTTACCTTCCCGAATAGCGAAGATATGCCGGGCGTAGATTCCGTTGTACCCGACGTTACCTATTTGGCGCAAAATAAGGATAAAATCCGCGGCGTATTGCTTACGCACGGTCACGAAGACCATATTGGCGGCGTGCCGTATTTAATGAAAGAACTTAATCCTAGTACGCCCATTTTCGGCACGAAGCTCACCTTAATGCTCACGGATAACAAGCTTCAAGAGCATCGCATTCAGGATACGGCACAACGGGTCGTAAAAGCGGGTGATAAAGTAAAATTAGGCGCGTTTGAAGTGGAATTTATCAACGTAAACCACTCCATTTCAGGTGCGTGTGCACTTGCGATTCGTACGCCGAACGGCTTGATTTATCACAGCGGAGATTTCAAAATCGACTTAACGCCCGTAGCAGGTGAACCGATCGATTTCAAGCGTATTTCCGAGCTTGGTAAAGAGGGTGTGCTTCTCTATATGAGCGAGTCTACAAACATCGAACGCCCCGGCTATACGATGAGTGAAACGGTTGTCGGCACAACGCTGGATCATCTTTTCTCGGAGAATATGCATCGTAGACTGATTATCGCGACGTTTGCATCCAACGTGCACCGCTTGCAGCAAATAATTGATTTAGCGGTCAAATATAGAAGAAAAGTCGCGCTTTCGGGACGTAGTATGTTTAAAGTTGTAGACGCGGCGGTAAAAATCGGGGAGTTAAGAATCCCCGAAGGGGTGCTCGTAGACATTGAAAAGACGAAAAACCTTTTCGATGGGGAGCTTTTGATTGTTTCCACGGGTTCGCAGGGTGAGCCCATGAGCGCGCTTACACGTATGTCGATGGGCGAATTTAATAAAGTCACTATTGGCGAAAACGATACGGTCATTATTTCCGCAAACCCGATTCCGGGTAATGAAAAAATGATTTACCGCGTGATTAACAACCTTTACAAGCGAGGCGCGCGCGTCGTTTATGAAAGCTTGGAAAAAATCCATGTTTCGGGGCATGCATGTCAGGAAGAACACAAGATTCTCTTTAGCTTGTTAAATCCCAAATTTTTCATCCCCGTGCACGGAGAATATCGGCATTTAAAACGCCACGCACAGCTTGCGGAAGCGCTCGGCGTACCCGAACGAAACATCTTGATTACGGACATCGGTAACTGCGTAGAACTTACTGAAAACGAAATGAAATTCGGCGAAAATGTGCAGGCAGGTACGCTTCTAATTGATGGCGTAGGCGTAGAGGACTACGGCGATAGCGAGGTTATGAAGGACCGCTTGAAGATGTCGGCGGACGGCGTTTTCACCATCGCGATTGCGGTGACGGGGAACTATGTCATCAACGATCCCGCTATCGAAGCGCACGGTTGCACTTTCACGGACGACACGTCCGAGGGGGATATGCGCGCGGTTGTTTGCCGTGCAGTCGATAACTACGATTACGCGAACGGAAACAAAACCGAATTAGCGCTTGCAATCAAGAAATCGGTTAAGAGTTATTTTTACAAAAAAACAAAGAAAGCGCCCCTCATTGTCGTTTCAATACTCGACGTATAAGGCGTAAAGCAGGAAAGAATGAAATATACCGCGTCCCTTGTAAAATTGAATATCGATTCGAAAATCATAGAACGGAGAGCGGATGCGCTTTCGCGCGGAATCCCCGTTGCGGACGACGAAACGCTGAATTTTCTGCTCGTCACGCTTGCGGCGACGAAACCGACTCGCATTTTAGAGATCGGTACGGCGGTCGGGCTTTCGTCCGTTGCGATGTTGAAAGCTTGCCCTAGCGCGCGTTTAACCACAATAGAATTGGAGGAAGAACGTTTCTTGGAAGCTAAGCAAAATTTCATTGATTTTGACGTTTCCGAACGCGTGAACGCATACATGGGTGACGCGGGCGAGATTTTAGCGATGATGGACGGAGAATACGATTTTGTATTTTTGGACGGTCCAAAGGCGCAATACGAGAAATATTTATTCGATTTAAAGCGTCTTATGAAAAAGGGTGCGATTCTCTTTGCCGACGACGTACTCTTATACGGTTGGGTGAGCGGCGAAGAACCCACGCCCCAAAAACGCCATTCGATCGTCGATAAAATCCGTTCGTATTTGCATACGGTAACGGCGGATAGGGATTTCGTAACGTCAGTACTCGACGTCGGCGACGGCGTTGCGTTATCCGTTTATATGGGCAAAGAAACGAAAGAAGAATAAGAGAGATTGTTTATGAAAGCGGAACTTTTAGCCCCTGCAGGGAGCTATACAAAATTTCTCACAGCGCTTCATTTTGGCGCAGACGCGGTGTACGTGGGGGGGAAGAGCTTTTCCCTGCGCACGTTTGCGGATAACTTTACGACGGACGAACTTCGTTCCGCCGCGCTTCTTGCGCACAAAAACAACAAAAAATTATACGTCACGGCGAACGTCTTTGCGCGTAACGCCGATTTTTCGTTGTTAAAGGATTATTTTGTGAGTTTGCAAGAGCTTGGCGCGGACGCTGCGATTATCAGCGACCCAGGTGCGATTTACGTGGCGAAACAAGTCGCGCCCAAGCTGGAAATCCACCTTTCCACGCAAGCCAACACGACAAATAAATACGCCGTTCGGTTTTGGCAAGAACAGGGTGTTTCGCGCGTGGTACTTGCAAGAGAATTGAGTTTAAAGGAGATCGCGGAAATCCACGAATTTAACCCTGAAATGGAGCTGGAAGCATTCGTGCACGGCGCGATGTGTATATCGTACAGCGGAAGATGCCTTTTGTCCGATTATTTGGACGGAAGGTCCTCTAATCGCGGCGCGTGCGTGCAGTCTTGTAGATGGCGGTATGAAGTCCGCGCGTTGAACGCAACGAACGGAAAATCGGAATGGTTGCCTATTCAAGAGGACGAAAAAGGCGCGTACATTTTGAACAGTAAAGACTTGAATATGCTCGACTATTTACATGAAATGGAGGGGGCAGGTATCAGTTCATTCAAAATTGAAGGGCGCATGAAGAGCGGATATTATCTTGCGACGGTCATTAACGCCTACCGAAGATTAATGGACGGCGGCGATATCGAAATTTCGCGAAAAGAGCTTGGCAACGTTGCGCACCGTGAATATACGCAAGCCTACGCGCTTGGTAAGAACGCGCAAACGGTCAATTATGACGACAGTCAATCCAAAGGGGATTACGTGTATATTGCGGACGTTATAAAGAGTGAAAACGGCTATCTTTTTGCGGAAATGCGCAACCGTTTCAAAAAGGGCGAGACTTTGGAAGTGCTTTCCCCGACGGAAACTTGCGGAAAGACCTTTGTTGCGAAGGAGATTTATACCTCGGAAGGGATAGAAACGGACGATGCGAAGCTCGTGCAAGAAATTTACCGCATTGCTTGTCCGTATGAATTAAAGAAAGGGGACTATATTCGCCGTAAAAACGTGAAATAAAGGAAGAATAACGATGAAAAAGATTTTGATGATCGCTACGGGCGGCACGATTGCCTCTCATTCGGGCGCTGACGGTTTGATTCCCGAGCTCCAAGCGGGTGAGCTTTTGAAAAACGTACCCGAAGTTTTTGAGTTTTGCGAACCCTCAGCAATCCAAATTTATAATATCGACAGTACGAACGTCACGCCGCAGCATTGGATAAAGCTCGCTGCGGCGATTCGCGAGCACTATGAAGAATACGACGGATTCGTCGTGTGTCATGGCACAGACACAATGTCCTATACGGCGGCAATGATCTCGTACATGGTACAGCATTCGCCCAAACCTATCGTCTTTACGGGCTCGCAAAAACCTATCGACAAAGAGGACACGGACGGCCGAATTAACCTGCGCGACAGTTTCCTTTACGCGGCTTCGGATAGAGCTTCGGACGTTGTAATTGTATTCCAAGGTAAGGTCATCGCAGGTACGAAAGCGAAAAAGGTGCGCACAAAAAGCTATAACGCTTTCACGAGCGTGGATTTCCCAAATCTTGCCGTGATTCGCGACGGGAAAATTATACAGTATATCACCACCCCCAAGCAGGAAAAGCCTGAATTTTTCTTGGAGTTAAACGAAAAAGTGGCGCTTTTGACTTTGACCCCCGGGGTAAAAGCGGAAATTTTAGACATTTATTTCCGTTACCATGATGCAGTCGTACTTTCGGGCTACGGCACGGGCGGAATCCCCGAAGGGGAATATTATGGCTTTTATGAGGTGATTGAAAGTTGGGAAAGAAAGGGTAAGACGCTCGTTGTTACCACGCAAGTCCAACAAGAAGGCAGCGACATGAACGTATATCGAGTTGGCAGAGGATTGAAAAACCGTTTCGACCTTCTTGAAAGTTATTCAATGACTTATGAGAGCATTATCACGAAATTGATGTGGATACTCGCGCTCACGAAGAACGACGACGAAGTCCGCAAGCTCTTTTATAAGACGGTAAATTACGATTTAATTGGGTAAATGAACGGGGTAGGTACGAGATGAAACAATTAACGACCTTTAACAAAATTGAATATTTCCGTCCAAACTTTGACGAATTAAAGGCTTTTTATACGGCTTTAAACGAAAGACTTTCGGCAGCAAAAAGCTACGAAGAAGTAAGGGCGTGTATTATGGACGAAGAAAAGTATTCCTCTCATTTTAACACAATGGCGACCGTTGTGCAAATTCGCCATACGGTAGACACTTCAGACGCCTTTTACGAAGCGGAAGAAGAATATATCAGCCAAAACTATCCCCTAGTAATGCCGTATATGCAAGCGTTTAATATGGCGTTGCTTGCTTCCCCCTATAAAAAGGAAATCGACGAGGAATTCGGTACGCAATTTTTGAAAGCGGTAAAGCTCGGCGCGGATAGTTTTTCCGAGAAAAACGTTTCCCTTATGCAAGAAGAAAACGATTTGACTAACCGTTATCAAAAGTTGACGGCGGCTTGCAAAATCCCGTTTGACGGCGGGGAACATAATTTGTATGGGATTTTGAAATATTTTTCCGATCCCGACCGCGAAGTCCGCAAAAAAGCGGCGCAAGCGTATGCGGAATTCTTTGAAAAGAACGATCAAGAGTTTGGCGAAATCTTCGATAGACTCGTAAAAATCCGCCATAAAATGGGCGAAAATATGGGGTTTAAGAATTTCATTCCGCTCGGTTATATGCAGCAGGGTAGAATGGACTACGACGAGAAGGACGTTGCGGCATTCCGCGCGCAGGTCTTAGAAGAACTCGTGCCTTTTTGTGAAAAGCTCTATAAAGCACAAGCAAAGCGTATCGGCGTGGAGAAAATCCGTTTTTACGACGAACAGCTCATTTTCTTAGGCGGTAATGCCGTGCCGATTGGGGATAGCGCGTATTTGGTGTCGCAAGCGCAAAAGATGTACCGCGATATGAGCCAAGAAACGGGCGAGTTTATTGATTTTATGATTGAGCATGAGCTTATGGACCTTGATAATAAGCCGAATAAAGCGGCGACGGGGTATATGACTGCCTTGAACGATTATCAAGCGCCGTTTGTCTATTCCTGCTTTAACGGAACAACGGGGGACGTGGACGTGTTGACCCACGAAATGGGGCACGCCTTTGCGGGGTATATGGCAATGAAAACGCAGCCGTTACAAGCCCTTTGGAGCGAGCCGACGGATATCGCGGAAATCCATTCCATGGCAATGGAACAGTTTGCGTATCCGTATGCGGAATTATTCTTTGGAGAGAAAGCGGAGCAGTACCGTTTCCAACATTTGCAGGAAGCTTTAACTTTCGTGCCGTTTGGGGTTGCGGTGGACGAATTTCAGCATATTGTCTATGAAAAACCCGATTTGACGGCGGAAGAACGGAAGTCCGTTTGGCGGGAGTTAGAGAAAAAATATATGCCTTGGCGTGATTACGGCGACGAGAATGAATTCTTCAATGCAGGCGGTTGGTGGTATCATAAACTGCATATTTATCACTATCCGTTTTATTATATCAATTACACCTTAACGACGATGGGTGCGATGGAGTTCAAGAAAAAAATGTCGGAAGATAAAGCGGCTTGTTGGCAGGATTATATGACCCTTTGCAAAATCGGCGGTTCGCTTGGCTATCGCGACGCGTTAAGGGCGGCGAACCTTGCCGTACCGTTTGAAAAAGGCGGAGTAAAACGCGCGATTTCGTACGCCGTTTCTTTGCTTAACGAAAAAATAGGAGAATAAGAATATGAGAAAAGCACAGTTAAAAAAATACGCAAAATTGCTCGCTCGCGTGGGCTTGAACGTAAAAAAGGGGCAAACCGTCTTTGTTGCGGCGGCGCTCGATCAGCCCGATTTTGTGACGATGGTCGTGGAAGAATGCTATAAAGCAGGCGCAAGCGAGGTGTACGTGGAATGGAGTCATCAGCCTTGCGATAAAATCAGTTCGAAGTATAGAACGCTTGAATCGCTCTCGCAAATGTCCCCTTGGGTCAAAGCGAAGTGGGAATTCAAGGCGAAAAATTATTCCTGCCGACTTTGGATTGAATCGGAAGATCCCGACGGTATGAGCGGCGTGGACCAAGAAAAGATGAGCAAGGTCCGTCAAGCAATGTATCCGCAGGTGAAGCCGTTTAGACAGGCTTTGGAAAATCGCCATCAATGGTGTATCGCTGCGGTACCTGGTAAGGCTTGGGCGAAAAAGGTGTTCCCCGAGCTTTCGGAAAGCAAAGCGGTGGAAGCAATGTGGAAGGCGATTTTACACGCGTCGAGAGCGGACTGCAAGAATCCCGTCAAGGCTTGGAAAGAGCATAATGCGGACTTGCTTGCGCGCTCTGAATATTTAAATAGTTTGGGGTTGAAATACTTGGAATATAAGAGTGCAAACGGTACGGATTTATGTGTGGAACTCTTGGAGGAGGGGATATTTACGGGTGGTCGCGAAAAGACCCTTAAAGGCAAGATTTTCAATCCGAATATTCCGACGGAGGAAGTATTTACTACCCCCAAAGCCGGCGCTGTGGAAGGGATTGTCTATTCGACGAAACCGCTTTCGTATATGGGTGAATTGATTAATAATTTCTCGTTGCGTTTTGAAAAGGGTAAAGTCGTAGAAGCAAAAGCGGAGCAGGGCGAAGCGCTCTTGCAAAAAATGGTTTCGATGGACGAGGGGGCAGGCAAACTTGGCGAAGTTGCGCTTATTCCTTACGATTCGCCGATCAACGAATCGGGTATTTTGTTCTATAATACGCTCTTTGATGAGAACGCAAGCTGTCACTTTGCAATGGGGCATGGCTTTAACGAATGTTTAAAGGGCTTCGAAAAACTCACCGACGAAGAATGTAAAGCGCGCGGCGTCAACGATAGTATGATTCACGTGGATTTCATGATCGGTTCGCGCGATATGTCGATTATCGGCGTGACAAAAGACGGCAAACGCGTACAAATTTTCGAAAACGGCACGTGGGCGTTTTAAGAAGAACTTTCTTTAAAGTGTTTCAAAAGAAAAAAATTGCTTTATAAATAAAGCAACGAATGAAAAGGAGCAAACTTATGACGAAGATAGATATTTTTTCGGGCTTTTTAGGCGCGGGCAAAACGACCCTTATTAAAAAATTGATTCAAGAAGCTTATGCGGGCGAGAAAGTCGTCTTGATTGAAAACGAGTTCGGCGAAATCGGCATCGACGGCGGTTTCTTGCAAGAAGCGGGCGTGAATATTACGGAAATGAACTCGGGCTGTATTTGCTGTTCGCTTGTCGGCGATTTTTCCAAGGCGCTGAAACAAGTCGCTGCGGAATATATCCCCGACCGTATCATTATCGAGCCGTCGGGCGTCGGTAAATTAAGCGACGTCATCAAAGCCGTTGAAAACGCGAATTTAAAAGAAGGGAAACTCAACGCATTTTGTACGGTTGTCGACGCGTCGAAATGCAAAATGTACATGAAAAATTTCGGAGAGTTTTTCAACGATCAAGTGGAAAACGCAAGCTGTATCATTCTTTCCCATACGGACAAATGCTCGGAAGAAAAACTCGCGACGGCGGTGGAATTGCTCAAATCTAAGAATCCTCTAGCGACCCTCGTTACGGCGGTTTGGTCAGAGCTTGACGGTAAATCGATTTTATCGGCAATGGAACGTAGAGACACGCTGCAAGCCGATTTAGATAAGCTCGCGGAAGAGGTTGCCCACCATTGCGAACATGAGCATGAACACGGACATGGGTGCTGTGAACACGGTCACGAGCATCACCGTCACCACCACGAACACGAATGCGACGATCCCGATTGCTGCTGTCATGAGCATGAACATCATCACGAGCATGAGCATGAGCATGAACACGGACATGGGTGCTGCGAACATGGTCACGAACATCACCATCATCACCACGAACACGAGTGCGACGATCCGAATTGCGGTTGTCATCACCACCATCATGGACATCATCATGCGGACGAAGTGTTCACGAGCTGGGGGCAGGAAACGACGCGCGTGTATACGAAGCAGGAAATTCTCGGCGCGTTGGAAGCGTTGCAAAAGGAAAAGGAGTACGGCACGGTACTTCGTGCAAAGGGAATTGTTGCGGGCGACGGCGCGTGGGTTCATTTCGACTACGTTCCCGGTGAACCCGACGTTCGAGAGGGCAGTGCAGGGGTGACCGGTCGACTTTGCGTAATCGGTTGTAATTTGAACGAAAATGCGCTGAAAACATTGTTCGGACTTTAAGATTTAGGAGCAAAAATATGAAAAGACTTCCCGTAGAAACGCCCGTTTATTTGTTTTTGGGATTTTTAGAATCGGGCAAAACGAAATTCATTCAAGAAACGATGGAAGACCCCCGTTTTTCGTCGGGAGAAAAGACCCTTCTTCTCGTAATGGAAGAGGGTGTGGAAGAATACGAAACGATTAAGTTCGCGGATGCGGAAAACGTTGAGCTTGTCGTCATTGAAGACAAAGCGGATATGACGGAAGAAAAACTTGCGGCGCTGCAAATGCAGTATGAAGCGGACCGTATTGTCGTGGAATATAACGGCACTTGGCTTTTGGAAGACTTCTTCGCAGCGATGCCCGAAGGCTGGATGATTAACCAAGTGATGACTTTCTTCGATTCGACGACGTTTATCAATTATAACGCGAATATGCGTCAGTTCGTCTTTGACAAAATCAATAATACGCAGCTTTGTGTGTTCAACCGTTTCGATGATAGAATGGACAAAATGGAGTTCCACAAAATCGTGCGCGGCATTTCGAGAAGATGCGATATCGTCTATGAAAAAGCGGACGGAAAAGCGGAGTTTGACGACATAGAAGACCCGTTGCCATTCGATATCAATGCGCCATTGATTGAGATTAAGGACAAGGATTACGCCTTCTTCTATCGCGATTTAACGGAGAATTTGGAAGCATATATCGGAAAAACAGTAAAATTTCGCGGTATCGTTGCGACGGACAAGCGTTTAGAGCCGCAGGATATCGTTGTCGGTAGACACGTAATGACCTGTTGCGCGGACGATATTCAATATTGCGGACTTGCTTGTACGCTTCCGCAAACAATGGATTTGCAAACGCGTGATTGGATTACAATTACAGCGAAAGTGGAATTCAAAAAACACCGTATTTATAAGGGTAAAGGCCCCGTTTTGACGGCGGAAAAAGTAGTGGTAAGCGAAGCGCCTGAAGAACAACTCGCGACTTTTTATTAAACTTAATTGAATAAGCAAACACCGCCGAAAGCGAAATACTTTCGGCGGTGTTTTTGGTACTCCCTGCGGGAATCGAACCCACAACGGCCCCTTAGGAGGGGGCTGTTATATCCATTTAACTAAGGAAGCGGATTAATCTATTTCTAATTATACCCCGTTTGCTCAAAAAAAGCAATGATTTTTGTTCCCTTATCTTATAATTGCGAATTTCTTTTTTAATGATGGAATAAAATAAAGCGTAATGTTGTTATATCATAAGCAATGCTTATAGATAATATAAAAAATAGTTATTTTTCAAATAAAAATTACATGTAAAATTAAAAATATTTATACTTTTTATAAAAAAGAATAGCAAAAGCCTTGCAATGGCGGAGAAAAAGTGATAAGATATAGTTATATCGAGAAAGTCGATTGAAAAACTATTTGAAATCTATTTTTTTAGGAGTACTTATATGAGCTACGTACAAAGAGTATTAGACGATTTGAAAAAACGCAATCCCGGCGAAACGGAATTCCATCAAGCGGCAACGGAAATTTTATTGACGTTGGAACCGGTAATCAACGCACATCCCGAATATGAAAAAGCGGCGCTTTTGGAGCGTTTCACCGAGCCTGAACGCACGATTTTATTCCGTGTGCCTTGGGTGGACGATAACGGTAACGTGCAGGTAAACAAGGGCTACCGCGTGCAGTTTAACAGTGCAATCGGCCCTTACAAGGGCGGGCTTCGTTTCCATCCTTCCGTAAACCTTTCGGTTATTAAGTTCCTTGGTTTGGAACAAATTTTGAAAAACAGCCTTACGAGCTTGCCTATCGGCGGTGGTAAGGGCGGTTCGGACTTTGACCCTAAGGGCAAATCGGATAGAGAAATCATGGCGTTTTGCCAAAGCTTTATGAATGAGCTTTTCCGTCATATCGGCGCGGATACGGACGTACCTGCAGGCGATATCGGCGTTGGCGCGAGAGAGGTTGGGTATCTTTTCGGGCAGTACAAGAGATTGCGCAACGAACACGTTGGCGTATTGACGGGGCGCGGACTTTCCTACGGCGGTTCGCTTATCAGAAAGGAAGCGACGGGCTACGGCTTGGTATACATTACGGCAGAAGCGATGAGACTTCGCGGTGATTCGTTTAAGGATAAAGTTACTATTGTTTCGGGTAGCGGTAACGTAGCGATTTATGCGTGCGAAAAAGCGCAGCAGTTGGGGGCAAAGGTGGTAGCCATGTACGATTCTAACGGCTATATTTACGACCCGAACGGCATTCAACTCGACGTTGTAAAACAAATCAAAGAAGTGGAACGCGCACGTATTAAGGTGTATGCGGAAAGAGTTCCCGGTTCGAAATATGTAGAGGGCTGCAAGGGGATTTGGACGATTCCATGCGACGTTGCATTGCCTTGCGCAACGCAAAACGAAATCGATGGCGAAAGCGCGGCGGCACTCGTGAATAACGGCGTAAAATACGTTGCGGAAGGGGCGAATATGCCTTCGACGTTGGACGCAATCGAAGCATTCCAAAACGCGAAAAACGTAGTCTACCTTCCCGCAAAAGCGGCGAATGCCGGCGGCGTTGCAACCTCCGCTTTGGAAATGGCACAATCTTCGGGCAGACTGTACTGGTCGAGCGAAGAAGTAGACGCAAAATTGAAAACGATTATGATTAATATCTATCATAATATTGATAACGCTGCGAAGAAATACGGCTACGAAGGCAACTACGTCATGGGCGCGAATATCGCGGGCTTTGAAAAGGTTGCGGAAGCGATGATGGCGCACGGTATCGTATAACTTAAGCCTATCAAAAAGAAGGGAGTCCGATAGAAAAGGGCTCCTTTTTGTATACAAAATTTTCCATTTGGGCATACTCTATTTTAGAAAATAAATAAAAGGAGCAACCCCAATGAATCCGTTTAACGAAAAACCGATGCCGATAGAAAAGGCGTTGCAAAACTGGAAAGAACTGTATCCCAAGTCTTATGATAAGCGCGAAGTCGATCCCTATACCAAGACCCGTATCATTCTTATGAATGGTACGGAATTTGAAGCGAATTGGTTTTCTCATCAGCTTGCGCGACACGTAAGCGACAATGATTTACGGCGTGAGATTGCATTGACTCGTGAAATAGAGAAGCAACAGCAACTGAAAATTTCCCTGCTCAAACCAATCAATGAAAATACGTTGGAGCATACGATTGGCTACGAACAGCTTGCCGTAGATTTAACGGCGGAGCTTGCCAAGCGCGAACTTGACTGTAATGTAAAAACCGCGTTAGATTTCGCCCTTTTGGAAGACTTTGACCATTTGTACAGATATGCAGATTTGTTGGAAATGGAGCAGGGCGTAGCGGCGGAATGGTTGGTGGGGCGGTACACGGAAATTATGCCGGGTAGACCGACGATTGCGCATCATCGTTATCCTATGGATAACGTACGTCGGAGTATCAACGCAAAAACGGCGGATACGCAAACGGTGCTTTCCACTATGATAATTACCGCAGCCGAACAGCAAACGATGAATTATTATATGAACGTAACGAATTTTGCTTGCACCGATATGGGTAGAAAGCTGTATCAAGAAATCGCGCTCGTGGAGGAAGAACACGTCACCCATTACGAATCGTTAATGGACCCGAACGCAACGTGGCTGGAAATGCTTTTATGGCATGAATATTGCGAGTGTTATTTGTATTGGTCGTGTTACAAAACGGAAACGGATCCTTGTATAAAAAAACTTTGGGAAACGTATTTATCCTTTGAAATTTCGCACCTTCATAAAGCGGCGGAACTCTTGCAAAAGTATGAGAAAAAGGAATGGCAGGAGGTCATTAAAGACCCTGAATTCCCTGAGCCCTTATCTTTGCATGAAAATATCGAATACGTGCGAAAAATCTTGGGAGAAACGGTGCAATACACGACGGATAGAGAGGAATACCGCCGTGTGCGCGATTTGCCTGAAAACGCGGATTTTTTCCGCTTCCAAAAGATCATACAGCCCACTTCGCAAATGACGCCGTCTCATTGCGTAATTGAGAACTTTATCCGCCGACGGGGCGCGGACTACCGCTTCCAAATCGCGCCATCGCCCGTCGAAGAGCTGCGCAACCGCCGTCAAGACAATACCTCGGTAGGGCGCAAACCTGACGCGGCGGATTCCACCAATTTCTTTTGCAACGAATGATGAAAAAAGCACGCCTAATGGCGTGTTTTTTAATTAACATAAAGAAAAACGGCAGCTTTGTAGCCCTTTTTTACAATGCATAACAGCGAATAATTTGTAGGGATTTTTTATACCGAAAAGCGGTGGTTTTTTAAGAAAAGAGGGGGGCAGGTATGCGTTGAGTGCATTTTTGTGGGTATTGGCGTATGGGATTTTGTCGTCTTTTTATAAAAATTGAAAAAAGCCTTGAAATTTTCGAGAAAACTTGTTATAATAATTTTGATGAGAAAAGGGGGGGCGTTTACGTGCTGCATTATAAAGCTGATGAAGAATTTCAAAGCGACGCAATGGTTGCGATAAAGACGATTTGCGATAATCGCGACGAAGCCATTCACGATCACGATTTTGTGGAAATCGTCTACATTATCGAAGGTGCGGGAAGACATTCGATTAACGGCGAAGCATTTACCGTCAAGGCAGGGGACTTGCTCTTTATCAACTACGGTTGCACGCATTCGTTTACCTTGGAAGATAAAATGCTAGCTTATAACTTGATGATTCGCGTGGATTATTTCACGAAAAATATGATGAAAAGCGACAACCTTTTCTATATGCTCGCGCTTACGTCTTTTGAAAAAATCCAGCACGAGTTGAACGACAAAGGACCGCTTGTTTCGTTTGATTATAGCGAACGCGATAATATTTGCGGGCTGTTTAAAAATATTGAGAGCGAGCTTTCCAAAGACGAGCTTGGTAAATCTTTGATTTTAGACTCCTACATCAATGTAATTTTGTGTAAAGTATTCCGCAAGATTTTCGTTAAAGACAGCGAAAAGGACCTTTTGATCCCGCAAGATATTTTGGATTATATCACGGAGCATTTTAACGAAAGAATTTCTTTGAGCGATTTGTCCCAAAGATGTTTTTATAACCCCGCGTATTTTAGTCGGCTTTTCAAAAAAGCGTTTAATATGAGTTTTACCGATTATATTATGGACGTTCGGTTAAAGCGTTGTTGCGAGCTGTTAAAAAACAGCGATTATACAATCGAAAGAATCATTGAAGAATGCGGTTTTTCCGATCGCAATACCTTCTACGAACGCTTCAAAAATAAATATGGCTGTACGCCGAGCGAGTACCGCAACACTTAATTTTTTTCAACACAGCTTCATCTTAAAAAGAGCAAAACCCGAAAGGATTCTTAAAAGGATTTTTTCGGGTTTTTCGATGTCAAAAATCCCGACAAACTGGTAAAAATTTCGTATTGCGCTACAATATATAACTATGATAAAATAAAAAGGTAAAAAATAAAGAAAACGGAGGATCTGTTATGAGAAACTTTACGAAAAAATTGATATCCGGTGCAATCATCACGGCGACGTTGCTTGCTTCGGCAGGCTGCGGAGGCGGCGGTGGCGGTAGCGATCAAGCTACGTTGTACGTCTACAGCTTCACGAGCGGTTTCGGTTCGCAATGGCTTACTAACTTGATTGAGGACTTTGAAGAAGTGCACAAGAATACGGAAATCGATGGCAAAATGGGTATCCATGTAGAGCCCACTACGAACAAGGACGACGTTGCGGCGGCAACGATGCGTGGTCGCGATGAAGTCATCTACTTCTTGGAACAAAAGGACTACTACGAATTGGTAGGCAGTGGCTACGTTGCTGATATTTCCGACGCGGTTACGAAACCCAATCCTTACGACGCTGACGGCAAGACGTTGGAAAGCAAAATGTTCGAAGATCAGAAATCCTATTTTGCCCGTGAAGCAAACGGCAAAACTTGCTATTACGCATATCCTCATTATTTCACAAGCTTCGGTATCGCATACGACGTAGACCTTTTTGACGAGAAGGGTTATTATTTGGCGGAAGGGTACAATCCTGAGGGCGCACTTCGTCACGTATGCATTGGGCAGAATAAAGACTGGGCTAAGACGGCAGGTCCTGATGGAAAAACGGGCGTAATTGACGGTGTGGATTATTCGTTGGACGATGGTTTGCCCGCAACCTACGAAGAATTTTTGCTTCTTTGCGACTATATTGCAACGGTAGGTAGCGATAACCCCTTGCTTTGGTCAGGGGAACATAGAAACGCGTACCTGACCCACTTTATTAACGCGTTGGCAACTGATTTTGAAGGTTACGACCAAATGCGCTTGAACTTCACGTTTAACGGCGAAGCGAAAAACCTCGGCGTTGCAAAGAACGGTGAATTTGTAAAAGATGAAGCAACTATTATGATCGATGGTTCAAACGGTGCGGAGCTTGCACGTCAAGCAGGTAAATACTACGCGATGGATTTGTATGCGAAGTTATACGAAAAGGAATACATCAGCGGCGCGGATTATGAGTCTACTCTTTTCGGCGGTTATTCGCACTTAAACGCGCAACGTGATTTCCTTTCCCTTTCCGGAAGCCCGAGCAACGGCAAGAAAAACGCAATGCTTTTGGACGGTAGCTGGTGGCACGAAGAAGCAACGGGCGTCTTTAACGAATTCGGCGATTACGAAAACGGTAAGTACAATGAAAAGAATAGAAGAGTAGGCTGGATGCCTTTGCCGAAGTCAACAAAGAGCGAAAATAAGAAATCCACGCTTTACGATCTGATGTATCCCTTGTGCATTATGAAGAACGGCTTGGACACAGATAGCTGGCAATATAAGTACGCGATTGATTTTATTCAATTTGCAAACAGCGACGAACAGCTTGCGAAGTTCACGCAACTTACGGGTTGTACGAAGGCGTTGAATTACAGCTTGACCGATACACAGTACGAAGGCTTGTCCTATTTCGGAAAGTCCTACTACAATATTTATAAAGCTTCGGATATTGTTTTCCCTTATGCGAAGAACGACTTATTTGGCGGTAACCAAGCAGTATTTAAGGAACTTGATAACACTGGCTCGGGTAGCCCCTTGTACAAATCGACCGATTATCCAACCTATTTCACGGCAGCGCTTGAAAACGGTCATTCGGTAGAAAATTATTTCAACGGTATGTATAATTATTTCAAAGACCTTAGTATTTGGAAAAAAGTAGTTTAAGGAACACTTATGTTAAATAAATTAAAAATAAAAAACAAGGGAAAGAGCAATAAGATGCAACGTGGAAGCAACATCTTTTACGTTGCTCTTATGGCTTTACCCGTGATACAATTTCTCATTTTCTATATCGGCGTAAATTTCCGTTCGTTCGGATATGCTTTTATGAAGTTTGAGGTAAAAGACGACGTTCTTACGAAAAGTTTTTCGTTAGACTCGATTTTGAATTGGTTTAAGAATCCCACCGAATTTAAGATGTTGATAGACACCGCGAAAAATTCGTTGATGTATTACGGAATTACGCTTTGCATAAGCATTCCTTTGGGGTTGCTTTTCGCGTATTACATATTCAAAAAAATGCCTCTTTCGAAAATGTTCAGAATACTTTTATTCGTTCCGTCCATTATTCCAGCGGCAGCGTTTGTTTTGACTTTTAAAAGCGTATTTGAAGTTGGTGCTACCGAATTATTCGATACGAACGCATTCCTTTTTAATCGGCATCAGTTTGCGTATATTATTTTTTACAATTTATATATCAGTTTCGGTACGTCCGTATTGATGTACGCGAATAAAATGTTCGACATTTCCCCCGAAATCATCGAAGCGGGGAAATTAGACGGTGCGACGGGAATTAAAGAGTTTTGGCATATCGTATTACCGTTGACGTTCTCGACGCTTTCCGTGTTCTTAGTAACGGGCGTCGCGACGATTTTTACGAATCATTATAATTTGGTGCTGTTCAATCCTTATCCCGATACGTGGTCGTTAGGGCATTTGTTATACGTAAGAACGGGGCATACCCGTATCGGTGTGCAAGCATTGCCTCCCGTTGCGGCGCTTGGCTTTATTTTGACGCTGATTGCGATCCCGCTTACGTTTGGGGTGAAGAGACTGCTCGAAAAATTCGGGCCGTCGGAAGAATAAAAAGGGGGGAGAGAAAATGAAAGCATCTAGCGCAACAAAAAATAAATTTTCCCCTTTGACGGTGACGCTGTTTGCCGTGTTGTCGGCATACGTTTTGTTTATGTTGATCATGCTCTTTTGGGCGCTTTTAACCGGCTCGAAAGCCTATGCGGGCGATTATGCACCCTCAGTATTGATTCCAGGCGGAAAACCCAACCTTATCGGTTGGCCAAAGAAATTTAGGTTATTTGACAACATTAAGGTAGTCAATACGATTTTCCCGAACGTTACCTTAATAAAATCGGCGGGATATACGCTGTTATACGCAGGCGGCTGCGCGCTTGTAAAGGTTTTGGTTACTTGCATCGTTGCTTACCTTTGCGCTCGCTATAAGAATTGGTTTTCGCAGATTGTTTACATCACCGTTATCGTGACGATGATCGTGCCCGTAGTCGGCAGCCAAGCGGCGGAAATTCAAATGGCAAGAGACTTGAGATTGTACAACAAAATTTGGGGTATGTGGATCATGCGCGCAAACTTCCTTGGTATGTATTTCTTGGTGTTCTACGCCGTGTTTAAGTCGATGCCAGTTGGATATTATGAAGCGGCGCGTATTGACGGCGCAAACGATATGCAGGTAATGTGCCGTATCGCTATGCCGCTGGTAAAATATACCTTTTGGTCGATTTTCTTGATTATTTTCATCGAGTATTGGAACGACTATTTGGTGCCCAACTATTTCTTGGAAGATTACCCGACTTTATCGTTGCTTTTGTACTGGCAATCCATCGGGAAATGCAATATTGACCCTATAAAGGGGACGGACTATTCCACACCGCCTTATTTGATGTCGACAGTACTCGTAGTCGTGATTCCCGTAATCGTATTTTTCTCGATTTTCAGCAAGCGATTGATGGGGAATTTGTCCGTAGGCGGATTGAAAGGCTAAATTTACGACAAGGAGCGTAAAATGAACAAACAAATTTTAAAAACAAAAAGATTCCTTATTTTCGCGCCGTTATTATTGGCGAGTCTTATTTTGCTTTTGCTTGGCTCGCTTGGGCTCGTTAAGAATCGAATGCATCATGCCGGCGCGGAAGTGTCGGTGGAGGTTTCCGACGAAATCGAGAGCGAATACGCGTTCGGGGATAAGTTTACTTTGCCTGCTTGTACCTTTGAAAAAGACGGTCAAAGCGCGGTGGGGATTGCGTCGTTGCAATTCCCCGACGGTACGCAAAGCAATAAAACGGAGGTTACGCTCAATCAAAGCGGACGCTACGTTTTAAAATATATCGCAACGATCGATGGGAAAGTTTATACGCAGGAATACGCGTTTAGCGTGTTTGGAAGACTGGCTTCCTATGAAAGTGATAAAACAACGGTCGAATACGGTGCATGCACAGCTTTTGGCGCAAATTCCGTTGGCTTGAACGTAAGAATTGCCAACGGCGATTCGCTCACGTTTAACCACATTTTTGAAATGAGCGAGCTTACGATGGCGACAAAGCTTTTGGAAGGCTTTATCGTACCCGACGTACAAGGTACGGCGGATTTTTCGAGAATGGCGTTCACGTTTACCGACGTGGAGGACCCTTCCGTACAGCTTGTATATTATGGGAACTTCCATAACGATGTCAATGCGTACGGCTTGACTTTCTTCACTGCAGCGGGTAACGGACAGGTGCAATGCGGTTTGGAACACGTAGGCAAGCTGCACGTTGGCTCTACGCTTGGTTGTATGGTACCCCATAGCTTTATGGCAATGAACACGGGCTTGTACTATGCGGCGCAAAAGCCTGTGCCCGCCGCGCCCGACTCCAAGACGTTCTGTATCAGCTATGATAGCAAGACTAATCAGGCTTGGGCAGGCGGTAAAATTATTTCCGACTTGGACGACAGCAACTATTACGATTCCCTTTGGTTCGGTTTCCCGAGCGGAAAGGCGAAATTGACTATTAGCGCACTTAATTATAACTCCGCAACGGCAAATATGTGCTTTACAAGCATTTTGGGCATTGATTTGTCCGCGGAAAACTTTATCGACGAAGAAGTGCCTGAGATTGCGGTTCATACCGATTATGAAAAAATGCCCGACGGTATAGTAGGGAAAAACTATCCCGTACCTGCGGCAAGCGCGAGAGACCAAGTGAGCGGCGCATGTACTGTAAACGTTTCCGTTTGGTATAATTATGGCGCAATCGATGAAAAGATGGTGAATCTTGTTGACGGTAAATTTGCGGTCGAAAAAGTCGGCGCGTATGCAATCGTATACGAAGCGCAGGATTATAGTGGCAACGTGGCGCGCAAAGTGCTTTGGCTGCGCGCAAAATTGAGCAACTATGTGCCTAAGCTTACGGTTTCGGTAGACGAATCGTACGAAACGGAAAAAACGGTCGGCAAGTTCTATTCTTTGCCCGAGGCCTTTGTAGACGGCGGTAGCGGTAATAAAGAAATTTCCTATGAACTTAAAAAAGGGCAAACGAACTGTCCGATTGTAAACGGCGCGTTTTGTTTGGAGGAAGCAGGGGAATGGACTTTGACTTGTAGGGCAAGCGACTACGTAGGCAACGTCGCGGTAAAGACGGTTACGTTAAACGGCGTAATCAGCGATAAACCTATTATATTAGAAGAACCCCATTTCCCTGTGGCTTATATTTCGGGCAGCGTTTACGAACTGCCCACCCTTAGTGTATATGACTATTCGTCCGGCTCGAAAGTGGAGAAGACTTGTTCCATCAGCGTAGAAAACGCAGGCGAGACGAAGACGTATAAGGCAGGAGACTCTTTTACGCCCGTGGTAGAAACGAGCGGCGAGACGGCGAAAATCATCTATTCTTGCGAGGGAGAAACGGTAACGGAAAAAGAAGTCCCCGTTATCATTGTATTCAAAAAAGAGCGTATTCCCGGCACGACGGAAAGATACGAAGACATTATCGCATTAGAAGAATATTTCTATACCGAAGAAGATTTTACGTTTACGAACAATGTCGCTCTTTCTAATGCGCGAGGTTTGTTGATTCAAGCGAACGAAGGGACGGAAAAAGCAACGCTCTCCTTTATCAATTCACAAATCGCAAATTCTTTCTCGTTGGAATTCTTTACTGTACCGAACGAATCGAAATTCTCGAAAATGCAGCTTGTTCTGACTGACAGCGTTGACGTTTCCATTTCCGTAACGGCAACGTTGCAAAAGGAGGACGGGCAAACGTTGTTAATCCTTGGCGACACAAGGATTGCGATGTTGCTTGATTTTGACGGTTCGACGGCTACCAGCTTTAACGTCGGTTTTGCAAGCGGAAAATTCGTTGTGAATTCCACGACGTCGGTTGCTGTAAGCAAGACGGACGCAGGCGAAGCATTCAACGGTTTCCCCTCTGGGAAAATCAATTTTAAAATTGTGCTTTCCGACGTGGAAGCGGGCGCTTCGCTGTTCTTAAACAAGATTTGCGGTATCAACGTAAACAACAGACAAGACAACTCCCGTCCTATGCTTACAACGATGGAACAGCTTGTGAAGAACGTCTTTAAGGACAGCGTTTACAACTTCCAAAAGATGATTGTATGCGACGTATTATGTCCTAACGTAAGCGCGACGCTGACGGTACGTTCGCCGAGCGGTGCGGTCGTGACGAGTATAGACGGCGTTGCGTTAAGTGGCGCAGACGCATTCAGAGAATACGAAGTGCGTATGACGGAATACGGCGATTATCAAGTCACCGTGCAAGCGAAAGAAAGCGAGGGTTGGAAATACACCAACCAAGCGTATTTTACGTATACCGTAACCGTAACGGACGGTGAAAACCCGACCATAGTTTTCGAAGATGATTTCGATACGGATTTAGAAGTAGGAGACGTTTTAGAAATCCCCGAGTTTACGGTTTCCGATAACTATACGGCGGAGGAAAACATCACTGTGATGATTACGATCACGAACCCGAAAGGACTCCCGATTTATCTCTATGACGGAGCAAGAGGGGTGCGCTGCGAATACGTCGGTACGTATAGAGTCACGATTCTTTTGCTCGATGAAATGGGCAACTTGACGACCTTTGAAAAGAACGTTACGGTAAGCGAGGATTAAGTATGAAGAAAATGAAAAAATTAGCGTTGCTTATTCTTGGCGGCATTATGGCGTTCTCGTCCGTTTCCTGTAAAGGATCGGATTCAAAAGCGCAGGGCGCAGAGGATAAGACGATTCATTTCGTAGAAGGAACGTTACATAAAGTCAACGTATCGGAGGGTCACGTACCTTTTGTAATTAACCGTCAAACAAACTACGAAATTTTTGTGGATTTGTCTAGCCCGACGATGAAATCGGCAATTAATAAATCAGCAGGCTTTGTTGCGGAACACGTACAAAACGCGACGGGGGCAAAGCTGGCAATTAATACGGAAAAACTCGAAGGTTTATCCAAGAACGACTATGCGATTGTTTACGGCTATCCCGACATATTTGCGGAGTTTGGTTTGACGATGCCAAGCGACGATATCGGGACGACGGGTTATTATATCAAAACGTGCGGAAACGTAGTGTTTTTGCAGGCGAACGGCAGCGACGGTTACCGTATGGCAGGGCTTGCATTCCTGCGCGAGGTACTCGGTTACGATATGATCACCGAGGACTGCGTTACGTACGATAGAGACGCAACGACAATGCCTATTATGGACATTGTGGAGCGACCCGATTTCGATTATAGACAAATTCAAAACAACTATACGACGATAGAAATTTACGGTACGGGTATGCATTCGCATAGCGATATTTGGATTCCCGTCAACGGTTGGGATATGCACAACACGCTGTATTATCTTCCCAAAGATGTTTATGGTGAACTGCATCCTGAATGGTATCGTTCGGATTTTCAGCAGGTTTGTTATACGGCGCATGGGGTTGCGGATAAATATCAGCTCATGCTTGAAACGGTGTTTGGCGTGATCAAAACACGTATGGCGGAATGTCCTACGCTTGAAAATATTTCCTTTAGTGCAATGGACGGCACGGGGCAGGATACCTGTATGTGCGAGACCTGTTTAGAGTATAAAGAATTGTACGGTACGCCCGCGGCGACTTGTATCTATTTCATGAACGATTTGAATAAGCTCGTACAAGCGCACATCGCGGAAAACGAACCGGGTAGAATTATGAACTTGACCTTCTTCGCATATCACGACGCGGAACCCGCACCCGTAGAAAGAAAGAAGGTCACGGACGAATACGGAAATGTAATTTGGGGCGATCCTATTGTGGATAAAGAGGGCAATTTCCAACCTTTAAAGCGTTACGCACTGGACGAAAACCGTGATTTTATTAAGGATTCCAACGGCGAATACGTATACGAAAAGGACGAAAACGGAAATGACGTATATTTGAAGTGTGATGACCACGTATATCCTTGGCTCGCACCGATTTATTCCAAGTTCACGTCCTCCTTCTACGATTCAATTAATAAAACGTACGCAAATAACGTTTCTTCTTGGTATGCGGTAAGCTCGAATGTTTACGTATGGATATACGGTACGAACTTCTCGTACTATTTGTATCCGTATAGTACGTGGAGCGTTGTTCCGGAAACCTTCCGTTATTTGCGTGAATGCGGCGTAAAATACGTATGGAACCAAGCACAGGAAAGAAACCAATCGACTGCATTTACCGACTTAAAAGACTATATCGACAGTAAATTTTTATTCGACGTGAATGCGGATTACGCGCAAGTACTTGATGATTATTTTAATCATTATTTCTTGGAAGCGGCGACGGAAATGCGTAGTTTATTTGAACTGATTCAAACGCGTTGCGCATATTTGGAAAAAACCGTACCGACGATTTCGGGCGGTATCTATGATGACATCGGCAACGCGGAATATTGGCCTAGGTTGCTTTTGGAAGAAATGATTGCGAAGATCGATAGGGCGTATGCGGCAGTCGAGAAATATAAAGTGACGGATCCTGAACTGTATCAAAATTTAGTAAAACGCATTAAAAAGGAAAGCATTTTCCCGCGTTACGCGCTTTGTACGCATTTTGGCAATTACTATTCGAATATCCAAGAAATTCGCGCAAAATTCCGTGACGATTGGAATGAATTAGGATTCTCGATTTATAAAGAAACGAACGGCGACATGCAGCCTATATTCAACAGTTGGGGAATCTAAGAACAAAGCAAAGTATTTAGTATATTAAGCAGGAGGGGTGTATGAGAGATTATAACGCACCAATTATAGAACTTCTTATTTTTGAAAAAGCAGATGTGCTTACTTTGTCGAACGACAACGACTACAGCGACATTAATTGGAATGAAGGAGCGTGACGAAAATGAGAACAAAGACAATGAAAAACGTTTTATTGTGGATTGCGGGTATATTCTTGCTTATTTCTTTGGCGGGATTATTCTTGGTTCAATCTATGAAAAAGAAAAACGCGCTCGCCGCCGCGGATTGGCAAACGGGCGTCTTTGAAATGAACGACGGCGTATCTTTAAAACTGAACGAGGAAAAAAACGGCTTGCGTTTTATCGTAAAAATGGATAAAAACGTAGCGAATTTCGTAAAAGAGACCGCCGAAGCGGAAATGGGTTTTGTTATCGCGCCCAAATCGTTTATGTTGGCTGCAAACGGCGACTATATTAATATGTCGAAAAAAGTTGGCGGGGCGGTAGATAAGGCTAAAATTTATAAAGAAGGCGAATTTTATCAAGCGAACGCTTGTATTACGAACGTAATGCTCGAAAATTTCGAGCTTGATTTCGTGGCTGTTGGCTATATTAAATATAACGGTGAAATCCGTTATACGGAATATAACGACTATGCAAGACACAATATGTACGACCTCGTTAATATGGCATTTTTGAACGGTTGTTCGGAAGATCTTGCGACGTTTAAGTATTTGCAACAACCGACTGAAGACGGTAAAACGGAAGGTTGGTACGGTTCTGAGCAATTTCCTATCGTTGTAGAAAACGCGGACGAATACAAAGCAGTTGTAGAGGTTGCCAACGATTCGAATATCAATCTTGCGAATAACGTCGTGGTCATCAAAAATAACGCGACGACGAACGAAAGCTTTACGGATGAAACGCCCATTATTCTTTCTGCGGCGCTTGACGAAGTCAATAAATCAATTGTAGCGCTTCCCGATTCTATCAAAATGCCTGACGGAATCGGCATGATTGCTAGAATCCGTGACACGGAAAAGAAATACAATGCGCTGTCGGAAACGGATAAGTCGAAAGTGGAAAACTACGCGAAAGTAGAAAACCTTCTTGAGGCGATTGAAGGTTACGACCGCGTTTATAAGAACGACGCGACGGACGGCACGGTAATCCCTTCGTACGTACCTAACTACACTTCTACTATTGGCGGCAGCGCAACGACGAGAACGGATGATGTTTACGGGAACGTATTGACGGTAAAGTCGGACTCAAATGGTAGAGCGGCTTTGAGCTTTACGAATTTCCCGTCCGTTACGAAAAAATATGCAACGATTTATTTCTATGTAAAAGTAAGCGTTGGGTGCGATATCTACCTTTCCGACGGTATTACGAACGATGGTTGGGGCGAAACTGGGAAGAATACTTGGAGCGTAACAGGTCTTTGGTGTAATGCGGATAAATGGCGCTTGGTAGAGGTGAATGTTGAGGACGGATATATCGGCACGAATTTCGCAATCGGTTTCCGTCCAGATACTACGGGATTCACTTTTGAGATTTCCGATTTTTACGGTATTGATAAAGCGGTGCAAGCAATTGCAGATTTGGGCTTTGGTAAAATGACGAATAGCGGCGAGACGAATGAAAACGGCAAGGTATATAACTTGACGACGCAGTGGGGTAACAGCGATACCGATTTCCAAAGCTTTGATGTAAATGCGATGAGCAACGCTTTGGAAAATGGATATA
>JAFTQI010000037.1 GCA_017462825.1 Clostridia bacterium
GCGGTGTTGTTCATTTTCCAGTTGCCTGCAATGATAGGTCTTCTCATAGTTACTAAAATACTCCTATTTTGTTTTTTCTTTTTCGTTTTTTGTACATAGTACAAGGGCGAATTGAATTCGCCCTTGTTCGTTTTTAAATTATTTATCGTTAAGGCAAGCGATACCGGGAAGCACTTTGCCTTCGAAAAGTTCGAGGGACGCGCCGCCGCCGGTGGAAATGTGGGTCATCTTATCTGCATAGCCGAGTACCTGTACGGCTGCTGCGGAGTCGCCGCCGCCGATGATGGTGGTTGCTTTGCCGTAAGCGTTTGCAAGGGAAGCCGCTACCGCTTTCGTGCCTTCCGCTAAGATAGGATTTTCGAATACGCCCATAGGCCCGTTCCAAATAACCGATTTTGCGTTTGCAACTGCTGCCGCGAATACCTTTTTCGTTTCAGGACCGATGTCAAGACCCATCATATCTTCGGGGATATTCATGGAATCTACGACAACCGTATCGATAGGTGCGTCGATGGGGTTGGGGAAAGACTTCGCCGCAACCGTGTCAACGGGAAGAAGAATCGTCTTGCCGAGCGATTCTGCTTTTTTGAGCATTTCAAGACAGTAATCGATTTTTTCGTCGTCAACGAGGGAAGTGCCGATCTTGCCGCCTTTCGCTTTCAAGAAAGTGTATGCCATACCGCCGCCGATTACGAGCGTGTCGCATTTTTCCAACAAGTTGGAAATAACGTTGAGTTTATCCGCAACCTTTGCGCCGCCAAGGATAGCAACGAAAGGTCTTTCGGGGTTTTCAAGAGTGTCCGCCATAACAGAGAGTTCTTTTTCAATCAAGAAACCGCAAGCCGCCGTGGAAACCAAACCTTCTTCAACGATACCAGCCGTAGAGGAGTGGGAGCGGTGTGCCGTGCCGAACGCGTCGTTTACATATACTTCGCAGTAAGACGCAAGCGCTTGCATGAATTCAGGCGCTTTCTTTTCTTCGCCCTTGTGGAAACGAAGGTTTTCCAAAAGCACGCATTCGCCTTCCTTGCAAGCCGCAACTTTCGCTTTCGCGTCTTCGCCGATAACGTCGCTTGCGAACGTTACTTTGCCGTCCAAAAGTTCGTTTAAACGAGCAGCAACGGGCGCGAGGGAAAGTTTTTTCACGTCTTTCTTTGCTTTTTCAAGGAATTCTTCGGTCGCCGCAGCTTGTTCCGCTTCGGGAAGAGCCGCTACTTTGCCTTTTTCTTTCTTATTAAGTTCGAGTTTGGAATCAAACACGTTATGGGGCTTACCCATGTGCGAGCAAAGCACGACCTTCGCGCCTTGTTCCATAAGGTATTTAATCGTAGGAAGCGCGCCGACGATACGGTTTTCATCGGTGATCACGCCGTCTTTCATGGGTACGTTGAAGTCGCATCTTACAAGGACCTTTTTGCCCTTAACGTCTACGTCTTTGACAGTTTTCTTGTTCATAAAATTTAAGCACTCCTTTGCTTTTATTTTTTTACATACGCATATATGATACCGCTTTTTAAAACTTTTGTCAACTTTTTACTATCGTAAAAAGAAAAAAACTTTTTGAAAGCTTATCGAAATAAATCTTGACGAATGGGGGAGAAATATGTTATAATAATTAAGATGACACAAAAGAGGTAGGACTATGAGTAGAGCGGACGAAATTTTTGCGCAAAACATGAAAGACATTATGGAAAACGGGTACTGGGATACCGATTTGCCTGTACGTCCACGCTGGGACGACGGTATGCCTGCGCATACCGTAAAAAAATTCGGGATTGTCAACCGTTACAACTTGCAGGAAGAATTTCCCATTCTCACCATGCGCAGAACCGCGTTCAAATCCTGCATAGACGAGCTCTTGTGGATTTGGCAGAAAAAGAGTAATAATATCAAGGACTTAAACTCGCATATTTGGGATAGTTGGGCGGATGAAAACGGTTCGATCGGCAAGGCGTACGGCTATCAGCTCGGTGTAAAGCATAAATACAAGGAAGGGGAGTTTGACCAAGTGGACAGAGTCCTTTACGACTTGAAACATAATCCGTCCAGCCGCCGTATTATGACGAACATTTACAATTTCCAAGACCTGCATGAAATGGGCTTATATCCTTGCGCCTACTCGATGACGTTCAACGTGTCAGGCGACACGCTCAATGGAATTTTGAACCAGCGCTCGAACGATATGTTGACTGCGAACAACTGGAACGTGGTGCAGTATGCGATTTTGTTGATTATGCTGGCGCAAGTTTCGGGCTTAAAAGCGGGCGAGCTCGTGCACGTGATCGCGGACGCGCATATTTACGATAGACATATCCCGCTCGTGGAGGAAATTTTGCAAAATCCCCGTCACAAAGCGCCGAAACTCATAGTGGACGAAAGCATTACGAATTTCTACGATTTCACGGTGGACAGTTTCAAGCTCGTGGACTACGAGTACGAAAAACTCGAAAAGAAAATCCCGGTGGCAATATGATTTACGCAATCGTACATGCCGACAAAGAATGGGGAATCGGAAAGGGGAACGATATGATGTTTTCTCTGCCCAAGGATATGAAATTTTTCCGTGAAACGACGATGGGGCATACCGTCGTTATGGGCGGAAATACCTTGCGCTCTTTCCCGAATCAAAAACCTCTTAAAAATCGGGTGAATATCGTCTTATCGAGGGGGCAGGTACGCGATGACTGCGTAATTGTCCGTTCTTACGACGAACTAAAAACCGTGATGAAAGCGCGCGAAAACGAGGATATTTTTGTGATCGGCGGCGGTGAAATTTACAAAGAACTGCTTCCCTACTGCCACGGGGCGTACGTCACCAAAGTGGACGCGGTCGGCGGGGCGGAAGTGTTTTTCCCGAACTTGGATTCTCATCCCGATTTCGTTTGCGTGGAGGAAAGTGAGCCGATCGACGATAACGGCTTGACGATCCGTTTTACAAAATATGAAAATAAAAACGTAAAGAGCTTATAATGGCTCGAAAAAGAGAAAAAACCGCAAAGTTTTGCGGTTTTTTTTATATTTATAAAAAATTTTCCGAAAAACGCCCGTGAAATTCTTGTCATTTGCAAGGAAAAGTATTAAAATAGTAGGGTTAAAAAGTTTACGAAGGAAAGGAGTTCTATTTATGATTAGAAACGATTTAAGAAACGTAGCGATTATTGCGCACGTTGACCACGGCAAAACGACTCTTGTCAACGAAATGTTGGCGCAAGGCGGCGTTTTCCGTGAAAATCAGCAGGTACAAGACCGCGTGATGGACAGCGGGGATTTGGAAAGAGAGCGCGGCATTACCATTCTTGCAAAAAATACGTCCGCGCACTATAACGGCGTAAAAATCAATATTATCGACACCCCCGGTCACGCCGATTTCTCTGGGGAAGTAGAACGCGTTTTGAAGATGGTAAACGGCGCGATTATTCTCGTTGACTCGGCGGAGGGGCCGTTGCCGCAAACCCGTTTCGTTATGCAAAAAGCGTTGCAGCTCGGTTTGAAAACAATCATCGTTATCAATAAAGTAGATAGACCGGACGCGCGTATTGCGGAAGTCGTGGAAGAAATGCAGCTTTTGATGATGGATCTCGACGCGACGGACGAACAGCTTGAAAGTCCTATCGTATATTGTTGCGGCAGAGAGGGTACGGCTTCCCTCGATCCCGATCATCAAGAAGCAAACTTGAATCCCTTATTCGATACGATTTTGGAGACGATTCCGCCCATGGAAATGGATACGGAGGGGGCAGGTCAGCTTTTGGTTTCCTGTATCGACTATAACGAGTTTGTTGGCCGTATCGGTATCGGTAGAATTGAACGGGGCGTAATTCGCGCAAACGAGCCCGTTTCCATTTGTAATTTTAACGACGGCAAGGTGAGAACGAACTGCAAAATCGCGAATCTTTACCAAATCGAGGGCTTGGAAAGAGTACCCGTAGAACGGGCGCAAGCAGGGGATATCGTTATGTTCTCGGGTATCGACGGACTTAATATCGGGGATACCGTGTGCGAGCCGACGGCAGTTGAACCGGTCGAATTTGTAAAAATCGAAGACCCGACGGTGGAAATGACTTTCTCGGTAAACGATAGCCCGTTTGCAGGAAAAGAGGGGAAATTTGTTACAAGTAGACAGCTTCGTGATAGACTGTATAAAGAGCTTCTTCGCGACGTTTCTTTGCGTGTAAACGACACCGAGCTTGCGGACAGTTTCCGCGTATGCGGGCGCGGGGAAATGCACCTTTCCATTTTGATTGAAACGATGAGAAGAGAGGGGTATGAATTCCAAGTATCCACGCCTAAAGTGCTGTATAAAGAAATCGACGGCGTGCGCCACGAGCCGATTGAACGCTTCGTTGCGGACGTTCCTGAAGATATGACGGGGGCTGTGTTCTCCGCGATGGGAAATCGAAAGGGTAACCTTGTCCAAATGACGGCAATCGGTAATAGAATGCGTTTGGAATTTACCGTTCCTTCCCGCGGTTTGTTCGGTTACAAGAGTGAATTCTTGACGGATACGAAGGGACAAGGGATTATGAATACGATTTTCTATTCCTACGAGCCCTACAAAGGGGATATGCAGCGTAGAAGTACGGGTTCTCTCGTAGCGCACGAAACGGGTGAAGCGGTCACGTACGGCTTGTTCAATGCACAAGGCAGAGGAAATTTATTTGTTACGCCTGGCACGCCCGTATATCAAGGCATGGTCGTGGGTTATACCAACCTTTCCGACGATATCAACGTCAACGTTTGTAAGACGAAACACTTGTCCAACACCCGTTCTTCGGGCAGCGACGACGCGTTAACCCTCGTCCCTGTAAGTAAAATGAGCTTGGAAGAATGCCTTGAATTTATTGCAGACGACGAACTTTTGGAAGTAACGCCGAAATCCTTGCGCATTAGAAAACGCATTTTGGATAGCGAGCTCCGCGCTAAGGCAAGAGCTAAAGAAAAGAAGCAATAAAGCCTACCATGTACGCGTTGAAATGTAAAAATTACGTTTTTGACTTGGACGGTACGCTGCTAGATTCTATGCCGCCTGCGGTCAAAATTGTGCTCGATTACTTGGGCGAACACGGTGTGTCCTACGAGCCGAGTATTGTTAAAATTCTAACGCCGCTCGGTTTTAAAGGGATTTCCGTTTATTATGCAACGGAGCTTGGGATTCCGCGAACGCCCGACGAGATTTACGCGGCGTTTACCGAGCGACTTTTGAAAGCCTACGCCGATGAAATGCCTTTAAAAGCGGGCGTAGAGCGGACGTTAAAGAGGTTAAAATCGCAAGGCAAGTGTTTATGTGTACTTACGGCGAGTCCGCATGAATTCACCGATATTTGCTTGAAAAATCGGAGGATTTACGAATTGTTCGATTGTGTTTGGACAGCGGAGGATTTCGGTACGTTAAAATCGGACGCCCGAATTTACGAGGAAGTCGCCAAGCGTTTGGACGCGGACGTTTCCGAGTGCGTGATGGTGGACGATAGCTTGCGTGTTTTAAAGACGGCGAAAGGCGCGGGAATGCGCACCATTGGCGTTTACGAGTCTTTTTCGGAGGATGAGTGGGCGGAGATTGAAAAGACGGCGGATTTTAGCGTGCGCTGTTTGGACGAGCTTATCAAAAAATAAAAAAGAGAATTGCGGAAAAGGGATTTTCCGTTTTTCTTTACGCGTGTGCGCGTATATATGCGTGTAATGCGTGAGCATGCGCTCGCACTATTATATTTAATAGCGACAGGTGTAAAAAACGGTGAAAAGGGGAATGCTCTTTATGCACGAAAATGGCAAATATTCCCAAAAAATAAAAAAATAAAAATTTTTTCAAAAAAGTTGTTTCAAACGCTTGACACATATTGACAAAACTGTTATTATTAATAGGCTGTGTAAAAACGCGTTGTATAGGGTTGATACGGGAAGTTACTGTAAATCCAAGGCAAGAAGCCGCTTTGGCAGATAATTTCCGTTGACAAAAGTGGGGGCTAGACTCCTGCGACTAACCGAGGCTTTGCAAGTAAACGCTCGGTAAAAAGAAGAGTGTTTTTATTTTGCGGACACCTCGATACACACGGATGGGTTGACACGGTAAATAAATTGTTAGTATAAACTAAAAGGAGTAACAACATGGCAGTACAAAAAATCAGAATCAAGTTGGCGGCTTACAGCCACGAACTCGTAGACGAAGCGGCAAGCAGAATCGTAGAAACGATGAAGAAGAGCAACGCGAAAATCAGCGGTCCTATTCCTCTTCCTACGGAAAGAGAAATCGTAACGATTCTTCGTTCGCCCCACAAGTATAAGGATTCCCGTGAACAGTTCGAAATGAGAACGTACAAGAGAATCATCGATATCTATTCCCCCAACGCAAACTTGCTTAACTCGATTCAACTCCCTGCAGGCGTTGACATCAAGATTAAGCTCTAAGTTTTAAAGATGCCGAGAAATACTTTCAAAGGTATTCGAGAATAAAAAATTTATAAGGAGTGAACTTTATCAATGAATAAAGCAATCATCGGTCGCAAAGTTGGTATGACCCAAATCTTTGCAGAAGACGGGAAGTTGATCCCCGTTACGGTAGTAGAGGCAGGTCCTTGCCCCGTTGTTCAAGTAAAGACGGTAGCAAACGACGGTTACGCAGCGCTCAAGCTCGGTTTCATGGAAGTAAGCGAAAAAGCACTTACGAAGCCTGAACTTGGTCAGTTTAAGAAAGCTGGCGTAAAGCCCCACAAGGTATTGAAAGAAATCAGAGTAGCAAACGCTGAATCTTTCGAAGTAGGTGCAGAACTTAAAGCGGACGTGTTCGCGGCAGGCGACAAGGTAGACGTATCGGGCGTGACGAAAGGTCACGGTTTCACGGGCGTAATCAAGGGATGGAATCAACATCGTTTGAAGATGACGCACGGTACCGGTCCTGTGCATAGAGAACCCGGTTCTATGGGTCCTATCAGC
>JAFTQI010000038.1 GCA_017462825.1 Clostridia bacterium
AGCCGTAGCCTGCTAAAGACAATGCAAGCTCCGTATCTTCCGTCATTCTGAACGCGTGAAAAGTAAATGCCAAAAAACTGAAGAGCGCGATTGCGCCGGCAAAGATAGCAAGAAAGAGCTCTTTCTTTTTCATTTCTTTCAAATTGTTCATTTTTTTCTCCGATATGATTTTGTTTCAACGCATACCTGCCCCCGTCAAAAGGGCAAGTATGCGTTGAAATTTAGTCCTTAAATCTTTCCTTTGCCGCATAGCTCGTATGTAACAATTTATGCGCTTTGTGGGAGTTCGGTTCGTCCAAATATTGCTCGTAGAGCGCGATGATTTGCGGGTTCTTATGCGAAGCGCGCAAGGGCTTGGATTCGTCTTCTTGATAAAGTGCAGCCGCACGTTTTGCTTTGAACGTATCCAAAATATCGCTAGCTTCGTTTGGCAAGAAGCAAGGCTTTACGAACGGTTGACCGCCGCCTGCAATACAACCGCCGGGGCAACCCATGATTTCGATGAAATGATATTCGCTCTTACCGTTTCGAATTTCGTCAAGTAACACTTTTGCGTTCTTCATACCATGCGCGACTGCCACTTTGATTTCTTTACCGCCAAGCGTGTAGCTTGCCGTTTTAATTCCGTCAAAGCCGCGTACTTCTTTAAGCTCCGCTTTGCCAAGTTCTTCGCCCGTAAGCTTATACGCCGCCGTACGCAGCGCCGCTTCCATAACGCCGCCCGTCGTGCCGAAGATAACGCCTGCGCCCGTGTAGTCGCCAACGATATCGTTATCGAATTCCGCGTCGGGAAGTTTTACGAAGTTGATTCCCGAACGTTTGATAAGTTTCGCGAGTTCTCTCGTCGTAAGTACTGCGTCAACGTCTTTCAGTCCGTTTACGGAAAGTTCGGGACGTTCCTTTTCCGATTTTTTCGCCGTGCAAGGCATAATCGAAACGACGAACATATCTTTCGGGTCGATTCCGTTCTTTTCACAATAGTAGCTTTTCAAAATCGCACCGAACATTTGGTGAGGGGATTTGCAGGAAGACAAGTGGGGCAAAAGATCGCCGTAGTTGTATTCCGCATAATTAACCCAACCGGGGGAGCAAGACGTAATCATCGGTAATTTGCCACCGTTTTGGATTCTATCCAACAGCTCGGTCGCTTCTTCCATAATCGTAAGGTCGGCTGCGAAGTTGGTGTCGAATACCTTTTTAAATCCAAGACGTTTCAACGCTGCGACCATTTTACCCGTTACGAGCGTACCGATAGGCATATCGAATTCCTCGCCGAGCGCCGCGCGTACAGCGGGGGCGGTTTGTACAACGACGTACTTGCCCGCTTTCATCGCTTCGTCTACCTTGTCGATTTCGGAAACTTCCATCAGCGCGCCCGTAGGGCAAACGCTAACGCATTGTCCGCAAAGGATACAAGGGGAAGAAGCAAAACTTCTATTTTCCGCCGGCGCAACAATGGTGTTAAAGCCGCGTTTTTCAAAACCGAGAATGCCGAGTCCGTGCGCGTTTTTGCATCTTGCAACGCATCTACCGCAAAGTACGCACTTAGACGTATCACGAACGATAGAGGGGGTAAGGCGGTCGATCGTCGTAGGCGTTTGTTCGCCTTCGTACATATTATCACGTGCGCCTGTCACTTTCGCTACGTGCAAAAGTTCGCATTTACCGTTTTTATCGCATTGTTGACAGTTCTTATTATGGTTGGAAAGAAGCAATTCAACCGAAGTTCTTCTCGCTGCCGTTGCTTTAGGGGAAGAAATGGTGATTTCCATACCTTCGGCAACGGGATAAACGCAGGACGCTACAAGTCCGCGCGCGCCCGTCGCTTCAACGAGACACACACGGCAAGAGCCTTTCGAACATTCGCCGTGGTTGTAGGTGCAAAGGGAAGGAATCTCAAAGCCGCATTCTTTCGCTGCTTCAAGAATAGTCATACCTGCTTCTACTTCAAAAGGGATACCTTCAATTTTAATATTCACTTTGGACATGGTACGCCTCCTCTTACTTTTTCACGATCGCTTTGAACTTACACGAAGCGATGCACATACCGCACTTGATACACTTATCCTGATCAACCGCGTACGCCGGCAATCTCTTTCCGGGCGCAATATAATCGGTTTTTACGAACGCGTTCACAGGGCAAGCTCTTGCGCAAACGCCGCAACCGAAACACTTATCTGCTTCGATTTGGTATTGCATTAAGTTTTTACAAATATGCGCGGGGCATTTCTTGTCAACGATGTGCGCCACGTACTCGTCACGGAAATGTTTGAGTGTGGAAAGTACAGGGTTAGGCGCGGTTTGACCAAGTCCGCAAAGGGAGTTGCTTCTTACGTTTTCCGCAAGGTTTTCAAGCTCGTCCAAGTCGTCCATTGTCGCTTTGCCGTCGGTGATTTTTGTGAGTAATTCGAGCATTCTCTTTGTGCCGATACGGCAGGGGGTACACTTACCGCACGATTCATCGCAAATGAATTCCATATAGAATTTTGCAACGTCGACCATACAGTTATCCTCGTCCATAACAATCGCGCCGCCCGAACCCATCATCGAGCCTTTCGCAACGAGATTGTCGAAGTCGATGGGGGTGTCAAGATCTTCCGCTGTCAAGCAACCGCCCGAAGGGCCGCCCGTTTGAATCGCTTTAAACTGTTTGCCGTCAGGGATGCCGCCGCCGATGTCGTAGATAAGCTCGCGAAGCGTCGTGCCCATCGGGATTTCCACCAAGCCAACGTTGTTGATTTTACCGCCGAGTGCGAATACCTTTGTCCCCTTGGATTTTTCCGTGCCGTGCTTGGAGAATGCGTCCTTGCCTTCGCGTAAAATGTAGGGAACGCAAGCGAGAGATTCTACGTTGTTTACGATTGTGGGTTTGTCCCAAAGCCCTTTTACAGCAGGGAACGGAGGACGGGTGCGGGGCATACCGCGTTGACCCTCGATCGAGTTCAAAAGTGCCGTTTCTTCGCCGCATACGAACGCGCCTGCGCCTAAGCGAAGATGCACTCTAAACGAGAAATCCGTACCCAAAATATTGTCGCCGAGTAAACCCAATTCTTCCGCTTGTTTGATAGCAAGGCGGAGTCTATTTACGGCGATGGGGTATTCCGCACGCACATAGAAATAACCGTTTTGAGCCCCGATTGCATAGCCCGCAATCATCATACCCTCGATTACAGCGAGCGGATTTCCTTCCAAAATTGAACGGTCCATGAACGCGCCGGGGTCGCCTTCGTCACCATTGCATACGACGTATTTTTCTCCGTCGGGCTGCGCGTAGGCAAATTGCCATTTTCTACCCGTAGGGAAACCGCCGCCGCCGCGACCGCGAAGTCCCGATTCAAGTATTTCGTTGATAACGTCTTGACGGCTCATTTGCAAAGCTCTTGCAAGACCTTGGAATGCGCCTGCGCCAAGCGCTTCTTCAATTTTTTCGGGATTGATACTGCCGCAACCGTGCAACGCAACGCGCACTTGCTTTTTATAGAAATTGATGTCCTCTTGTTTCGTTACTTTTTCCGCGGTGTTCGGGTCAACGTAGAGCAATCGGTCGATGACTTCGCCGCCCAAGATATCCTTTTCGAAAATTTCCGCAACGTCATCGAGTTGGACTAAACGATAGAGGGTATCTTCGGGATAAATTTTAATAAACGGACCTTGCGAGCAGAAACCAAAGCAACCTACTTGATTGACGGTCACTTTCTCTTGTAAGCCGTACTGTTCTACGAGCTTATTGCATTCCGCAGTAATTTCGTCCGCGCGCGAGGAAAGACAGCCTGTGCCGCCGCAAAGGACGATATGGCGTTTGCCGTCCGCGCCCGTAAATTTTCCGCTTAAGCAGGAGGCGCATTTTGCGCTGATTTGTTTCAAATCTTCAAAATTCTTAATCATCAGTTGTTCGCCTCCAACGCTTTATATTCTTCAATAACTTTCGGTACGGCGTCTACGGTAAGTTTGGGGTACACCTTGCCGTTGATGGTAACCGCAGGGGCAATACCGCAAGCACCGATACAACGGAGCGCGTCAAGGGTAAAGAGCCCGTCAGCGGACGTTTCGCCCGGTTTGATACCGATAAGCTCGGCAAACTTGTCCAAGATTTGCTGCGCCCCTTTTACGTAGCAAGCCGTGCCCAAGCATACGCCGATAACGTATTTTCCTTTCGGGGTAAGAGAAAAGAAAGAGTAGAAGGTAACGACGCCGTAAATTTCGGCAACCGAGATCCCCGTTCTTTCGGATACGAGCTCTTGTACTTCAAGAGGAATATAACCGTATTCCTTTTGAATGTCGCTCAAAATCATCATAAGCGGGGTTTTTTCTTGGGCGTATCTATCGCAAATTTCAGTGATTTTTTGCACAGCCGCCGCTTGTAAATGAGCCATAATTGCCTCCTATGTATTTATTATGTCATTCTTTATCATTATACTATATAAATAAAGGCCTTGTCAATAGGTCAATCGATACATTTTTCTCGATATCGATAAATTTTTTCTATTTAGAACTCTTGTTTTTTGTGATAAAATATGCTATAATATCCTTATGGATATCATTGTGAAAAAATTTGAGGAACTCGACGTTAACGAGTTATATGAAATTATGCAAGCGCGCGCTGCGGTGTTTGTAGTGGAACAGGACTGTGCCTATCAAGATTTAGACGGCGTGGATAAAGAGGCTTATCACATTTATCTTCGCGACAACGGGAAAATTGTGGCGTACTTACGCGTTTTGGATAAGGGAAAGCGGTTAGACGAAGTATCCGTCGGGCGTGTGATTTCCTTGAAACGCGGTTTGGGACTTGGCAAAACGTTGATGCAAGCGGGATTGCAGGTCGCGAAAGAAAAATTCGGCGCAAAAATTGTGAAAGTGGGGGCGCAAGTGCAAGCAAAGGGCTTTTATGAGAGCGTAGGATTTAGGCAAGTTTCGGGGGAATATGATGAAGACGGTATCCCACATATTTATATGATTTACGAAGAAAACAACGGGACAGGCACGAGTTGAAAAGAATAATTAAAATAAAAAACACGCCAAGCGGCGTGTTTTTTATTTTAATTATTAAACTTTGTTAAATTGCAAAAGCTGTATAAACGGCTTGTTCAAATTTTACAGCCGATTCGTTGCCTGCTGCGTCGACGATTTTTACGTCTTTGAAAGCGTGAATATACATATCAACCGTATCGTCCAACGATAATAAACCGCGTTCTGCCAATATTAAAGTTGCAACAGCAAAATAGAGAGAAATTTTTTCATCAGTACTCCAATAAAAATAAATTTTTAGTGAAATTGGTATAGCATAATTTTAAATTTGTTACAATAGTTTTTATAAAAAGTCTTAAATATTGAAATTAAAATCTTAAAATAAAGCAAGTTAAGTCGAACGGTTTGATTTTGAATGTCAAAATTTATTGTATTGTCGATAAAGCAATA
>JAFTQI010000039.1 GCA_017462825.1 Clostridia bacterium
AAAGAAAGAAACGCGCTTTTAAGAGGTCTTGCGTCGCAACTTCTTTGGTACGGTAAAATCGAAACAACCGCAGCAAAGGCAAAAGAGCTTCGTTCTTACGTTGAAAAGCTCATTACCAAAGCGGTAAATACCTACGATGATAACATCGAATTCGAAGTAACGAAAAAAGACAACAAAGGCAAGGAAATCACCGTTACTAACGTTAAGGACGGCGCAAAGAAACTTGCTGCTCGCCGCGCAATCATGGCTAAAACCTACGATTTGCAAGAAATCAAGGCGTTCAACGAAAAGAAGAGCGACTATAAGGCGAGAACGGCTGACGTACAGCATCCCTTGATGGATAAACTCTTCAATGAAATCGCGCCCAAGTACGCGGCTCGTAAAGAAGAACTCGGTCAAGGCGGCGGTTACACGAGAATTTACCTTCTCGGCGAACGTCGTGGCGACGCTGCGCAAAAAGCGATTATCGAATTGGTTTAATTCGTTATCCACAAACAGTCAAACACCCTCGGTTTTCCTTGGGTGTTTTTCTTTGTGTTTACATCGTCTTTTTGACGGCGAAACTTGACACAAATACGGGGATATGCTATAATATACCCGTGAAGATAATTCGGAAGGAAAATTTATGAAATCGTTAAAAGAATTATACAGAATCGGACGCGGCCCTTCTTCGTCGCACACAATCGGTCCTGAAAACGCCTGTAAGCTGTTTTTAAGCGAGAATCCGTCCGCGGACGAGTTCACGGTCGTCTTGTACGAATCGCTTGCTAAAACGGGCGAAGGGCACGGCACGGGGAAAGTGATTGAAAGCGTACTCCCCAACGTAACGGTGTTTAGCGATACGGAAACGAGAACGCCGCATCCCAATACGATGGACTTAATTGCCAAAAAGCAAAACACGGAAATCGGGCGTATGCGTGTGTATAGCGTCGGTGGCGGAGCAATTCGCGTGGAAGGACGCGCGGACACCGAAGGGAAAGACGTGTACGATTTACACACGCTGACGGATATCCGACATTATTGTGAAAAACGCAAGATACGTCTCTGCGATTATGTGTATGAACGCGAAGGTATCGAAATCCGCTCGTTTTTACGGGAAGTATGGGAAACCATGCGGAAAGCCATTACAAACGGAATCGGCGCAACCGGTATTTTGCCGGGCGGCTTGTACGTAGAACGTAGAGCCAATATATTGTATTCCAGACACGCTCCCGAAGAGAGCGCGGAAACACGTGAAAACCGTCTTGTTTGCGCGTATGCGTTTGCAGTGGGGGAAGAGAACGCTGCGGGCGGAACGATAGTTACAGCGCCCACGTGCGGCGCTTGCGGCGTCTTGCCTGCGGTGTTGATGTATGCCAAGCGCAGACAAGGGTATACTGAAGAACAAATTATAGACGCTTTGGCAACGGCAGGACTGATAGGAAATTTGATTAAGACCAACGCTTCCATTTCGGGTGCGGAATGCGGTTGTCAAGCGGAAATCGGTAGCGCGTGCTGCATGGCAACGGCAGCGCTTTCCCAACTTCGAGATATGTCCTTGGGGCAAATAGAATACGGTGCGGAAATCGCTATGGAACACCATTTGGGGTTGACGTGCGACCCTGTATGCGGATTGGTGCAAATCCCTTGTATCGAGAGAAATGCGGTGGCGGCAATGAGAGCCATCAATGCTTCGTCGCTTGCCTATTTCCTTTCGGATAGCCGTAAAATTTCGTTTGACCTGGTAATAAAGACGATGGCGGAAACGGGAAAAGATTTGAAGCATACGTATAGAGAAACGTCGGAAGGCGGACTTGCAAAGCTGTATAAACGCTAAAAAGCAAGGGGTAAGTATGCGTTGAAACGGAAAACGGAACAAAAAACGACGATTGTCCGCTCTGAAAAAAAGGGCGGACAAAATTCTTAAATATTTTTTGGAAAATTGACAAAAAATAAGCGAAAAACGCTTGACAAATATTCAGAAATAAGGTATTATATACAAGCATTGTTTGAGTGCGATTAGAAGTGGCCCAATAGCTCAGTTGGTTAGAGCGCCAGCCTGTCACGCTGGAGGTCGACGGTTCGAGCCCGTTTTGGGTCGCCACAAATGCCTTGGTAGCTCAGTCGGTAGAGCAGCAGACTGAAAATCTGCCTGTCGGTGGTTCG